>CAXNGR010000405.1:0-4809 GCA_964201265.1 Verrucomicrobiaceae bacterium | reverse complement strand
CGAAAGCGGGCCTCATCTGGAAGGGGTGGAGTCATGCGTGCATCAAAACGGGATCAAAACTGCCAGCGCAGGTTCAGCGCCCCGAAGGGTGCCGACTCCAGCGTTTCATTCGCCAGCACATTGTTGTTCCCGTCGCGCAACTCAAGCTCTCCGCCGATATTCATACCAGCACGCAGCGAGATCGAAAAGCGATCCGTGGCCTGATAGATGACCGACGCGGCCGTTTGCCAGCCATTGAGCTCCACGCGGTTCACCGCCGGGTCCTCCACATCCCACGAGCCACCGCTCGGGTAGGCGCTAAGGCTCAGCGTCACGCGATCCGTCGCCCGCCAGCCGAGCACCACAAACGGCGGCGTCACCTGCACGATGAACGGGTCCGGCTTCCAGATGAAACCCAGCGCAGGCACGATCATGCCCTCTTGAGCGCCATATTGCGCAAAGAAACCGCCCGCGAGGCTGAACGTGTCCGTGAAGCGATAGCCAAGCAATCCAAGGCCCGAGACCTCGAAGTCATCCCACGACAACCCTTGGAAATCCGTGCCGAGCCCCGGCGTGAAGAAGCCCAGTCCCCACCATTTCGAGTGCTCAGGCCGCCAGAAGAGACTCACCTGCGCCTCCAGCGTGTGCAGCGTCTCGCGTTGCAGCCCGAGGAAGCCGTTGAAGTCCAGCTCGCTCAAATTGTAGCTCAGCGAGGCGCTGATGCGCAGCGCGTTCACCTTCTTCGTCCAAAGCGGCAGAATCGTGCGTACCTCCATGAAATCGAGCCCGCCCGGACGGTTCGCGAAGTCCTGCGTGTCGATGAACGTCGTGTCCACCATGTACCCCGGCCTCCCAAACCCGAATGCGGCCGGGTCGATGAGATCCACCGAGCGTGCGGTGGTGGTTTCCGTCGTGGTTTGTGCCGACAACGTCAGCGTGGAGACGCAAAAGAGAGCCGAGAGGATGGAGAGAGTTTTTTTCATGGGGGACGGCACCATGCGGCGGCTGTCCACCCCACGCCATCAGCGAATGGCTGAGACACTGGTGGTGGTCACTTCTGTCTCTTCAATGCCTCCCTACCGCCTCACCATCTTCTCCACCTCCACCAAAACCAGCGCCCCCACCGCCACACCGAGGATCCGCAGCCACACGGTGGCGTCGAGCGGAGCGGTATGAAGATAGCGGTTCATCACCGGCGCATAGGTGAAGATCAGTTGCAGCACACCGGTGAGCCCGATGCCGAGCCACAGGCGTGGATTGCTGAACCAGCCGATGCTGAAGATGCTGCGGCGCAGGCTGCGGCAGTTGATCAGATAAGCGCTGGCCACGGCGACGACGGTGTTCACCACGGCGGTGCGGCACACGGCGATCGTCGAGCCGGCATTTTGCTCGTAAAAGAACACCCAGTAGCTGGCGGCGAGCATGATCATCGAAACAAGGCCGGTGCGCATGAACATGGCGAAATCAAAAATCGGCGTCTTTTGATCGCGCGGAGGCCTTTTCATGATGTCTGCCTCCGGTGGCTCGAAAACGAGCATGAGGCCGAGCAGGATGGCAGTGGTCAGATTCACCCAAAGCAGATGCACGGGCAGCGTCGGCAGGGTGAGGCCGAAAACGACGCTGGTGAGCAAAATGAGCGCAAAACCCACGCTCACCGGCAGCGTCCACACGAGGAACTTGATGAGGTTGTCATACACGCCGCGACCGTCCTCGACCGCGGCGGCGATGGTGGCGAAGTTGTCATCCGTGAGCACCATGCTGGCCGCGCCCTTCGCCACATCCGTGCCCGTGATGCCCATGGCGATGCCGATGTCGGCTTGTTTCAAAGCGGGGCCGTCATTCACGCCATCGCCGGTCATCGCGAGGATGTGCCCGCGGCTTTGCAAAGCCCGCACGAGCCGCAATTTCTGCTCGGGAGCCACGCGGGCAAACACCGCCGTGCGATCCGCGATCTCCGGCAGGTCCGCGTCGCTGATTTCAGCGAGTTCGCGACCAGTGATGGCAGGCACGGAGTCTGCCCCAGCGATGCCGATTTGCTTCGCAATGGCCTGCGCGGTCACCGCATGATCGCCGGTGATCATTTTCACGCGAATGCCAGCCTGCTGACACTTCGCCACGGCGGCGATGGCTTCCTCACGCGGCGGATCGATCATGCCCTGCATGCCGAGGAAGGTGAGGCCGCTGCTCACATGATGATGCTCCAAATCCCCGCTCACATGCGAGCCATCGCGTCGGCAAAAGGCGATCACGCGCATGCCTTCGCTGGCAAAAGACCGCGCCGTGTCGCGGATCGCCTCCGCGTCGATGGGCATCACCTCGCCGCGTGCATCGAGCATGTGCGTGCACCGATCCAGCAACCGCTCCAAAGCGCCCGCTTTGTAGATGCGACGGCCTTCGACATGATCGTGCAGCGTCGCGCGGAACATGTGGTCACTCTCAAACGGGATCATGTCCACGCGTGGCGATCCCGCATGGATCGCCGCATGGCGCAGACCCGCCTTCTCCGCCGCGACGAGCAACGCGCCCTCCGTGGGATCGCCCGCGATACTCCACACGCCTTCCTTTTCGATGATGGCGGAGTCATTGCACAGCATCCCGGCATGCAGGCACTCATGCAGCGCAGGCTTTGTGGCGGCCTCGATCGCGAGTTGGCTCTGATGAATCGTCCCACGCGGCTCGTAGCCGGTGCCGGTAACCTCGAAGGTCTCGCCACCGGCATGGACGCGCTGCACGGTCATCTTGTTCTGCGTGAGCGTGCCCGTTTTGTCCGAGCAGATGACCGTCGTGCATCCCAGCGTCTCCACGGCGGGCAGCTTGCGAATGATGGCACGACGTTTCGCCATGCGGCTCACACCGATGGCCAGCACGATGGTGATGGCAGCGGGCAGGCCTTCTGGAATCACGCCCACGGCCAGCGCGACGCTCGCCATGAGCATCTCGATCACGCTGCCACCGCGAAACAGCACGCCATACGCAAACAAGGCCGCCGCGAGCGCGAGGATGACCCACAGCAGCACGCCGCTGAATCGCGCGATCTTCCGCGTGAGCGGCGTGGTGAGATCCACCGCCTCCGCGATGAGAAAGGCCACGCGTCCTGTCTCCGTGCGATCCCCCGTGGCCCACACCACGCCCGTGCCGCTGCCTGCGGTCACCAAAGAGCCCGCGTAGGCCATGTTCACGCGATCCGCGAGCACCGTGTCCGCATGCAAAGGGTCCGGCCGCTTGCTGGCCGGCACCGATTCGCCGGTGAGTGACGATTCATCGATCTGCAGGCTCTTCGTTTCGAGCAATCGCATGTCCGCCGGCACGCGATCACCGCCCGCCAGCATCACGATGTCGCCCGGGACGAGTTCGACGCTGTTCACGCGGATCTTTTTACCATCCCGCCGCACCACCGCCTCCGCCACGACCATCTTCATCAGCGCTTCGAGCGCGTTCTCCGCCTTCGACTCCTGCAAAAAGCCCACAATGGCATTCACCACGACCACGATGAAGATCACCGAGGCATCCACCCACTCGCCAAGAAAGCCTGTGATCGCCGCCGCGCCGATGAGCACTAGCACCAACGGTGCCGTGAACTGCCGGGCCAACCTCATCCATGCCGACGTGCCACCGCGAGCTTGAACGCGGTTTTCGCCGTAGCGTCTCAATCTCTCCGCCGCCTCTGCGCTCGAGAGTCCTGTTTCTAATGAGCCGCCGGTGAGACGTAAAGCATCCGAGGTGGCAAGATCGTGGGCAGTGGTAGCAGTCAACAGGGTTGTCATCAGGGAAAACGGCGTTCTCGGCAATCAGCAAACGGATGAGCAGGATGGGGAGATGTCACTCTTCGTGCTCGCGACAAGGATGCATCTGAAGGTTTGGAAAAGGATCGTCACCGCCCCCGCAATCGAGCCTCCGCCTCCAACCAGTGATCCAGTTCACGCCCGGGATTGCAGCCCTCGTTCACATAGAGGAAGTAAGCGCAGGTGGCGATTTCCCCCTCGGTGATGTCCGGCATCGGCGACGACGCTTCGGCGACTTGGCGTTCACGCACCGGTTTGCTGGCACGCGAGGCTTTTTGGGTCGGCTTCGCGGCAGGTGGCGGCGCTGTCTTTGCCGCTGTCTTGGCTGTGGGGCTTGTTTTCTTCGCGGTTTTCATGCGGTGGTTCGAATGGGTTGAAGCGTGAGCAAATGTCCCATGCCAAGGGAATACACCGGTGCCCGGCTTTCGACTCAACAAGCGCATGAGCAGGCGTGTGATGCGCAAGAATGGCTGCAAGCCGCGACATCCAGGTGAACGAAACAGGCTTGCCGCGTGAAGCATGCTGCTGGTGCGGGAGTGAGCGATTGCAGCATCATCAGCCCCGGCGAAGGCAGGGCTTCTCTGACCTTATCGTGGCTTGCTTCGTGCTGCATTTGCGCCGTAGAAAAGCAATGATCGACACACGGGCGGAGGTGAAGCGCATTCTGAAAGAGCTGGAGTTCAGCTCAGGGGCCGCCGTGGTGAAGTTCGCCACCTGCGCAGCCCTGGCCTGGGCCTGCGCCTTTTTACCCGCTCATGCCGGGCTGGCAGAGGCGGGCCGCTGGTCGCTGGCGATTGTCATCTTGGGCGGCGGATTGTGGATCACGGAGGCGATCCCGGCTTTCGCGGTGGCGCTGCTCATCATCGGGCTGCAAATCATCACGCTGGGGAGTCCGGGCGGGCCGCTGCTGGCGGCGGAGGACACGAAGGGTTGGGAGATGTTTGTGCAGCCCTGGGCCAGCCCGCCGATGTGGCTGTTCTTTGGCGGCCTCGTGCTCGCGACAAGGTTGCATCTGAAGGTTTGGGAAAGGATCGTCACCGGCCCCGCA
>CAXNGR010000404.1:0-4819 GCA_964201265.1 Verrucomicrobiaceae bacterium | reverse complement strand
AGGTTCGTTTGACGCGGGTTGTTGTTCCGCTGGGCGATCACACGCACGTCCATGAGCGGTGGTTGGGGCAGCTTGGACTCCGCTTCCTTCAAAGCACGGTCAGCAGCGACGACTTCAGGGTCCACCTTCTCCATCCAGGCCCACAGCGGCATGATCACGACTGGATTGCGGCGTTTCGGCTCCTCGCTGAGAATTTTGCGAATCGCCTCGGGCGCGATGCTGTCTTCCGTCTCTTCACACGCAGCAAGAACACGGAAACGTCCGAGGGTGTGGCCGAGCTGCTTGTAGTTTTGATCGAGACGCAGTGTGAGCGTGTCATGGGGCTGCAAGATGACGGGATCGGCGAATTGGAGGGTGAGCGTGTGCTTTTTGCCCGTGGCACCGGAAACGGCCCAGCCAGTTTGATCATCCGCATCGAGGGTCTTGTCGGCGGTGAAGGTCTTCTGCTCGAAATCGGCCTTGGGTGAGTGCAAGATGAGTTCCTGCGTGGTCTTGCCGCGTTGCAGCGTGGCGCTGAGCTTGGTGAGCACGAAGTTGCCATTCTTGTTGTAACCGGGGCCTTGACCGGGCAGCGAAGCATCCGGCAGCACCTCGATTTGCAGCGCGGTGATGGGTTTGGCGTGGTCGCTGATCTCCAAATTGTAGCTGTCAGTCTTCGGTGCTTTGTTTTGCGCAAGGAAAGAGCCATCCGGCTGCTTTTGCAGCTTCGCGGAAAGCGCCTTGGCATTGGAGATTGGCAGCGGCTCAAACTTCTGCACCACTTTGGCCTCAGCGGCCTTGGTGAGGCGTGCCTTGATGCCTCTCTCCCACTCGGGCAGTTTCACTGGGAGCTCGGCCTTGGCGGCATCAAGGGCTTTGCGTAGCGGAATGAGCTTCTTCACAGCGTCGCCGTTCTTTTTCTCGTATTCGGTCCATGCCTTGGGTGTAGTGGGCACTTGGTGGTTCACTTCGTCGCCATTGTTGAAGTAGGCGAAGAGCTGGTAGTACTCCTTCTGCGTGATCTGATCGTATTTGTGCGTGTGGCAGCGGGCGCAGCCGACGGTGAGGCCGAGCCAGACGGTGCCGAGCGTTTCCGTGCGGTCCATGCATGCCTCAATGCGGAATTGCTCCTGGTCGGTGCCGCCTTCGGTGTTGGTGAGCGTCTGGCGGTTGAACGCGGTGGCGACGATTTGCTCGGGCGTGGCAGCGGGCAGCAAATCTCCGGCGAGTTGCTCGATGGTGAACTGATCGAAAGGCAGATCGTCGTTGATGGCGCGGATCACCCAATCACGGAAGCGCCAAGCATCGGGACGCGGGCGGTCTTTTTCATAGCCGTCGCTATCGGCATAGCGTGCCATGTCCAGCCAGTGGCGGCCCCAGCGCTCGCCGAAGCGTTCAGAGGCAAGGAGGCGATCGAGAAGGGCTTCGTATTTTTGGTCGGACCAGTCGGACACATCCGACTGTTCCGACAATGATGGCATGAGCCCCAGCAGGTCATAGGTGGCGCGTTTGATGAGTGTGACTGGATCAGCCTCTGGCGATGGAGAAATGCCTTCTTGGGAGAGCCTG
The DNA here is from genome assembly GCA_964201265.1 of Verrucomicrobiaceae bacterium. GTDB lineage: Bacteria > Verrucomicrobiota > Verrucomicrobiia > Verrucomicrobiales > Verrucomicrobiaceae > Prosthecobacter. The sequence continues at coordinate 3,271 of CAXNGR010000404.1, read as the reverse complement.
GCGCGGATGAATTCGTCGATGCCGCTGCCTGTCGGTCGCGTGACCGGTTTGTAGGCCCAGTGTGCCTCAAACTTGGCCCCTTCCGCAATCCACTGCCGCAGAACCTCAATGTCTCGTGGCTTGACGGGATGCTTGGCGCGATGCTTCGGCGGAGGCATCTGCTCCTCGGGATCAGCGGAAGCGAGACGTGTGATCATCTCACTTTCATCCGGCTTTCCGGGCACGATGCCGTGCGCTCCACTTTTCAGGGCTTTGAGAGCGAGTTCACGGCTGGTCAGGACGAGGCCGCCTTTGGAATCATCCGGACCGTGGCATTCGAGGCAGTGCTCGGCGAAGAGGGGCTGGACGTCGCGCGCAAAATCGACGGGGGCGGCGCGGAGGCTCGCAACAAGCAGAATGAAAGGGCTAAAACGCAAAACGGGCATGCTGGCTAAACGCTGCATGCCCGCTGGGTGTTGCGGAAAGGGTCAATAGGTCAAAGAGGCGTCAAGGTGGTCAAGCGGTGACGTTATGGCCATTTCTTGACTCCTTGACCAATCCTTGAGGGGTCAGCGTTAATGCTTCAACAGCCACTCCGTCGTGCGCGGATTGAAGTCGCCCATTTGCTCCCAGTGGAAGGCATGGCCTGCGTTATCATAGAGGTGCAAGTCCGCGCCGGGGATGGCGGCGGCGACTTCCTGGCTCATCCACTGCGGGGTGAAGGTGTCGTTCTTGCCACCTATGACGAGGGTGGGGCACTTCACGTTCTTGAGTTCGTTGAGCGTGTTGTGCGTCATGGCGGCGGCGCTTTGGGCCTCGGTGGCGTGCAGAGGCTGCGGCGCGGGATTGGTGGCGGCGTCTTTGAGACCCTGCTGCATGTTGTTCCAGCAATCGTCGTTGTCGAACCAGGGCTTGGTGAAGATGAGCATCTGGATCCACTGCATGAAGTCCTCAGGACGCATGGTGGCCTTCGCCTTGATCAGATGCTGCCAAGTGTAGAGGCCGAAACGGTCCTGCCGCGCCCAGGTACACATGAGGATCATGCTTTTCACCTTCTCGGGGTGACGCAACGCAAGCTGCTGAGCGATGACGCTACCGAGCGAGCAGCCGACGACACGGGCCTGCTTGATACCGAGCTTGTCCATCAACCCGGCGTAGTCATCGGCCATCATCGCGGTGGTGTAAGGGCCGGCGGGCTTGTCGGTCTCGCCCACGCCGCGGTTGTCACCGAGGATGCAGCGGAAGTGCTTCTCCCAGGCCTGCGCGTGCGCGTCCCACACGCCGCCAGGGGCAGTGACGCCCATGATGCAGACGAGCGGTTCGCCGCTGCCGCGTTCCTGATAAAACATTTTGATTCCGTTGGTTTCGACGTGGGGCATGGCTGGTTGGAGGGGTGAGAAGTGAGAGGTAAAAAGTCAGAAGTGCGAAGCAGGCGTGGATTTGAACAGGGATGAGGCATGGCGACAAGCAAAAATCACCTGCTGTCTGACGAAGTGCGTGCATGATAGCGATGCCCTCATGTCCGAAGCCAAATCTGCTGCTCCCGTCACTGCCACCCCGCCGTGGGAGGCCAAACGCCCGCCCTCAGGCCGTGGCCTGCTGCGCAAGCTGGTGATGTTGCTCGTGGTTGGAGGTGTACTCAGCCTGGTGGTCTTCGCTTTGAAGCCACGCCCGATTGAGATAGAGGTGGGTGTGGTGCAAAACGGGCCGCTGACGGTGAATGTGAGCGAGGAGGGCAAAACGCGCATCCGCAACCGCCACATCGTGGCCGCGCCGGTGGCAGGCAGCATGCAGCGTGTGACTTTGAAGCCAGGGGATGCCGTGAAGGCAGGCGAGACGGTGCTGACGCGCATCGAGCCGGTGCTGGCACCGCTGCTGGACTCACGCTCCATCGCCCAGGCCCAAGCGCGGGTGGATGGGGCCGCCGCCGCGCGCAGCCGAGCCAATGAAGCGCTCGAAATGGCCCGCACCGGCCTGAAATACGCGAACACGAGCTGGGACCGCATCAAGAACAACACCGACAAAGGCACGATCTCCGAAACCGACCGCGACACCTTCGAGCGCGAGGCCGAAATGAAGGCCCGCGAACTTCGCGCCTCGGAATTCGCGCTGAAAGTGGCCGAGTTCGAACTGGCGCAGGCCAAAGCGGCGCTGCTGCAGCTCGAATCCCCTGCCGAGGGCGGCAAGTTCATCGAAGTGCATGCGCCGGTGAGCGGCGTGGTGCTGCGAGTGCAGCAGGAGAGCGCCACGATCGTCGCCCCAGGCACGCCGATTCTTGAAATCGGCGACCCAACGGATTTGGAGATCGAGGCCGAGATTCTCTCACGCGATGCGGTGGCCATTCAGCCAGGCGCGTTGGTCACGGTGGAGCAGTGGGGTGGCGAACCGGCCAAAGCGCGGGTGCGCCGCATCGAGCCCGCCGCCTTCACCAAAGTCTCCGCGCTCGGCGTGGAGGAGCAGCGCGTGCTGGTACTGAGTGATTTCGTGGAGCAAACGCCCGCGCTGAAGGCGCTCGGCGACCGCTACCGCGTGGAGGTGCGCGTGGCCGTGTGGCACAGCGATGACACGCTGCTGGTTCCCGCTGGAGCCTTGTTCCGCGAAGGCAGCGAGTGGAAGACCTTTGTGTTTGATGCTGGGAAGGCCAAGTCCGTCATCGTCAAAGCTGGCCGCACCGATGGCCGGATGATGCAGGTGCTCGAAGGCCTCAAGCCGGGCGACGAAGTGCTCATGCACCCTCCGGACAGCGTGACCGATGGCAGCGAGGTGGTAAAGCGGACGGAGGCGAGATGAAAAAAGCGACCTGTCGCGAGGCCTTCGGCATGGGAAGGATGAGCGGCAGAGTCCCACCCTCGTAACCTTTCTCTTCCAAAAGGTCATGGGACTGTGACAAGCTCACTCCCCGCCTGATGTTCACGGAATCCAGCCCATTTTCCCAAGCAGCCCCGTTTCATACCACACAGTGGACCCGTGTGTGCCTGGCGAAGGCGGACTCGGATGACGGGCGCAAGGCTCTGGCGGAATTGTGCGACGCGTATTATGAACCCGTCATCGCTTTCCTGCGAAGGCTAATGAGCGATGCGGATGCGGCGCGGGACATGAGCCATGCGTTCTTTGCCGAAGTGCTGGCGGGAGGCAGAATCGATGCGGCTGATCCAGAACGCGGCAGGTTTCGCTTCTATCTGCTCGGCGCAGTGAAGCATTTCGTGGCGCATCGGCGGGAGGCGGACGTGCGGCTTAGGCGCGGCGGTGGCATCCCGCTATTGTCGCTGGATGTGGATTCTCCTGATTCACC
>CAXNGR010000403.1:0-4833 GCA_964201265.1 Verrucomicrobiaceae bacterium | reverse complement strand
GGCGCTTGCTCATCCCACTCCGCGAAATGGGTGAATCCGTGGGGGCCGTGGTGTTGCAGGAAACACCGGACGATCCCACGCCGGGACGAACGGCGTTGATCCAAGCCGGTGTGCCGGTGATGGCCTTGGAACCCGGCGAAGCGATGCGTGCTCTGATGCCGCTGCTCGAAAGCATCGCGCATGATCCGCCGGAGGCCGTGCTGTTCTGGAATGTGATTCCCGAGCACAAACTGCTGCTCGCTGACGCGCTGCACGACGTTCGCATCTTCGACGTGAGCCCGGGCGAGATGCTGTTTGCCTCGCTGGAACGCTACTTTGCGAATCCACGGCCCGGTTTGCCGTTTCTGGACACTCAATCGTATGGGCAGCGGCTGACAGGCGTGATCGTGAAGCATGCGAGCGAGGTCGAACTCGCGGAAAAAGTGTTTCAACAATCCGTGAGCCTGACTCCAAATGGCGTGAGGCCGCGTGAGCCAAAGCCGGAGGCTACAGCGGCGAAATGGGTGATCGGCACTGCGGCACGCATTCATCCGCACAAGCGGCTGGAGGATTTGATCGCCGCGTTTCGGCTCGTGAATGTGAAATGGCCGCAAACGCGTCTGCGCATCGCCGGAGCGGCGGATGCGGGGCAAGAGGACTATGCGAGGTCGTTGATGCAAAGCACCGCATATCTGCCCATCAAGTGGTGCGGTGAAATCAGTGATCTCACCGCATTTCACGACAGCGTGTCCGTCTTCGCGATGATCTCAGAGCCTTCCGGCTGCCCGAATGCCTCGCTCGAAGCGATGGCATCGAGCCTGCCCGTGGTCGCGACGGCTGTGGGTGGAGCCACGCAGCAGCTCGAAGACGGCGTGACCGGCATTCTAACACCACCGCGTGATGTTGAAGCGATGGCAGCAGCTTTGATTCGGTTGCTAGAGGATGACGAAGTGCGTTCACGCATGCGAATTGCGGCGCTGGAGCGAGTGAAGACGCATTTCAGCCTCGATCACATGGCGGCGTCTTATCGAAGTGTGTGTTTGGGCCGCTGAATTCAGCGATACTTCGACAAACCTTCCAGATACTGCTGCGCGAGTTCAGTTTGCGGCTTCGTGAAGAAATCCGCAGCGGATGATGACTCCTGCACCTTGCCTGCGGCGAGGAAGACAACCCAGTCGGCAACTTTGCGGGCAAAGCTGATCTCGTGGGTAGCGAGGATGATGCTTTGACCGGCTTCGGCGAGTTCGCGGATGACATCGAGCACCTCGCCGGTCATGACTGGATCGAGCGCGGAGGTGGGTTCGTCGAGCAAGAGCAGCCTAGGCTTCGGAGCGAGGGCTCGGGCAATGGCGGCACGCTGCTGCTGGCCGCCAGAGAGCTGGCTGGGGCGCTTGTTTTCGTGCCCTTCGAGTCCAAGACGATGCAGCAGTTCCAGCGCGCGTTGCGTGGCCTGCGTTTCGGACATGCCATGCACCTCGTGCAGCGGCAGCGTGATGTTTTGCAGCGCGGTGAGATGCGGAAAGAGATTGTAACCCTGGAAAACGAAGCCGTTGGCGCGGCGCTCGATCAGGGCACCATCCTCATCATGCGGCAGCGTGCGTGCGTCGATGCTGACGCTCCCTTCATCCGGCACGAGCAGACTGCCGAGCACGCGGAGCAGCGTGGATTTGCCGCCGCCGCTGGGACCGAGCAGCGCGATGACGCGGGCTTCATCACCCGTGCTGAATGACGCGCCATCGAGTGCGGCGTGAGCGCCGTAGCGCTTCGTCACGGTCTGCGTTTCAAGTTTCATACGCAAACCTCCTCTCCAGACGACGCGCGAGATAAGACAGGGGCAGCGTGACGACCAAATAGGCCACTGCGAGCGGCAGGAAGCCCTCCAGAGGCTTGTAGGTGGCCGCGTTCATGATTTTCACTTTCTGCACGAGTTCCTCGATGCCGATGACGGAGAGCAGCGAGGAATCTTTGATCAAGGAAACGAGCTGGCCGGTCGTTCCGGGCAAGGCACGGCGCAAGGCCTGCGGGATGATGACGAAGCGGTAGGTTTGAACTTTGTCGAAGCCGACGGCGCGTGCGGTTTCGAGTTGCGAGGCGCTGATGCTTTCGACCGCACCACGGAAAATCTCGGCCAGATACGCGCCCTCGAAGCAGCCGAGCAGGATGATGCCAGTGAACACGGGCTGGTCGATGCGAAGGGCGTTCGCGATGATGTAGTGGCCGATGAGCAACTGCACGAGCAGCGGCGATCCACGCACCAGCTCCACCACGCCGCCGCAGAACATGCGCACCGGTTCCCAGGGCGAACGTCTTCCCAGCATGAGCAGAAAGCCGAGCGCGACGCTGACGATCATGGCGATGAGCGAGAGGCCCATCGTGGTGAGCCAGCCGTAGCCGAACTGCTGACGGTAAAGCCACACGCCGTCCCAGTTCCACTTGTAGGCCACGCTGGAGAACAGCGCGTAAAACACCGCCGAGGCGAGCGCAAGCAGCACGAGCGCGTAAAGTGCGCGGCGTGTCGGCGAAACAGTGCTGTCGGGAGAGGCAGGCAAGACGCGTGGATTTACGCCGGGGAGCTGCGGTTTGTCCCGCGTAATTTCACTTCACCGCCGTGGCGATGAGACCGGGCCGCGCAGGCTGCGCCTGCAAAAACAGTGCCACGCCATCGGCGATGCCTTGAGCGACCTGATCGCGGTAGGACTCGCGTTTCAGTTTCGCGGATTCGCTTTCGCTGGTGATGAATCCGCATTCCACCAGCACGGCTGGGCACGGTGCCTGGGCGACGACGGCGTAGCTGCGGGCCTTGGTGCCGCGATTTTGCGCTTTCGTCGCCGTGCAGACCATGCGCTGCACGGCAACGGCGAAATCGGCGCTGTTCACGGGTTTGGACGTGAACTGGCGGGCCGAAAGCGGTGCCGAGTCGGCAAAGTAGGTCTCGATGCCCTCAGCGTCGCTGCCCGAGCCGTCGGTGTTGAGATGCACACTGACAAAGGCGGCGGCCTGATGCTTCGCGGCGAGGGCGGCGCGGTCTTCGAGCGGCAGAAAGACGTCGGTGTCGCGAGTGGTGCGTACGCGCAGGCCAGCGGCTTCGAGTTCGCGCTTCACCCGGCGGGCGAGATCGAGAGCGAGATTTTTTTCAATGATGTCGTTGGCCACGGCCCCGCCGTCGTGACCACCGTGCCCGGCATCCACGATGATGAGAGGCGCGGTTTCATCCCAGCGAGGCAGGGTGGGAGCCGTGAGGGCAGCGTTTTGGCGCTCCAGCCACACCAGGGAGACGGCACTGCCAGCCAAGGCCGCAAAAGCGACGAGGGTTTGGGCGGTCAGGGCGATGAAATGGCGAAATTTCAAAATTATATTCAGATATATAAAATATTTGTTTGAATTAACAATCGAATTTTCTACAATAGCCATATGAAGACGCCTCCCGCCGCCTCCCGTGTGCTGAGCACCCTCGTCGCTATTGGGGGGACGGTTCTGCCGCTCTCGGCCCAGGTTTCCTATACCTACACGGCACCGCCCCCCCCTGGCTACCCGGCGGCTGGGGCACCGAAACAGACCTCCACGAAGAGCACGCGCCAGTCGGCTGCGGCGGTGCAGGCTCCGGCGACCTATCCCAGCTACCCTGGCACTTATCCACCACCCCCCGGCTACACCTATCCACCGCCTCCAGGGTATGGCACCGCTCCCAAACCTACGGCATCCAAGTCCACGACCACGAAGCCGAGCACCAAGTCGTCCTCCTCTTCAAAAAAATCCACCGCTGGCCCACCGCCGCCGCCGAAAGTCTATGGCCCGACCGGCGACCTGAGCAGCCAAGTGGCAAAGCTGCGCGACAACGACAAGGTGCAAAACCTCCGGCTCGGTGAGTTGGAGCGCGATGTGAGCAGCATCAAACGTGGAGGCAAAAGCTCTGGCACCCGCTACGACGGCGGCACCGATCTCGCCGCCCACACGACGTATGTGGCCCGGCCCGGCGACACGCTCTTCCGCATCGCCTCCACGCATCGCGTCAGCGTGGGCGAGATTCAGCAGCTCAACCGCATGACGGAGGACGAGGTCCGCGTCGGTCAGACGCTGCTCATTCCTTCGCCTCATCGTCTTAGCTCACCGACCACGCAGGTGAGTTACCGACCTGCGACCCCTGGCAGTTCATCAACCAGTGCCAGCACCTCCACCTATTACACCGTGAAGAAAAACGACAGCCTCAAGGCCATCGCCATCAAGCACAAGATGGCCACCGCCACGCTCGCCAGCGCGAACGGCATCAAGGACGTGAACAAGATCTTCGTCGGCCAGCGCCTGAAAATCCCTGGTCGTAGCAGCAGCGTGGCTTCATCCACCCGCACCACGCCATCTGTGCGTGAATCCAGCGACACGGTGCCTTTGCCAGGTTTTGGCATCTCCGATCCAGCGCCAGCGCCTGCCGCCGGACTGGCCCCAGCACCCACGCCCGCTCCAGCTCTTGCCAAGCCCGCCGCCAGCACGGCGGACAGCCATCGCGGCATCCTCGCCTACCGAGTTGATCGTTCGGACACCATCGAGACCATCGCCGGCCAGTTCAGCACCACCCCGGACCGCATCCGTGAAATCAACCGCCTCAACGCCAGCACAACACTCAAACCCGGCGATGAGATCATGGTGCCCGCAATGGGCGCGGTGTCGGTAAGCGGACGGTAAACCGGTTCTGGCTCACTCCTTCACGAAATCGGTTCATCCGGGAAGTTGGTGCAGAATGGCTGAGGTGATGGCACTAGGTCTGGATGAGCCAGAGTTTGCTGTATCACGCGTTTGGTGTGCGCGAGGGCTACGAGTATCGCAGCACGAAGTATGTTGAGGGCCGGGTGGAGTTCCATT
>CAXNGR010000402.1:0-4848 GCA_964201265.1 Verrucomicrobiaceae bacterium | reverse complement strand
GGGCGATGCCTTGCAAGGCGGCATACTCGTCAGCACCGCCAATGCGGGTTCGGCCTTCCAAGATCGCGTCATAAGCAACAAGGGCCTTCGAGTCGTCTTTGAGGTTGTTTTCACGATTCTGGCCTTGGAGGAGCAGGATGGCGTCGCGCGTGCGTGGATCGCTGGTGAACTCCAAAGCTACGCTGAGGTCGGTTTCGGCCTTCTCTCCATCTTTGATGATGGAATAGGCGCGACCGCGATGGTGGAAGCCATCGCCACGCTTCCAAAAGGGCCATTGGGTAATGTCTTCACTGCCGAAATGGGCGATGACTTCGGGCGCAGGCAAGCTGCGCATTCGCGCTGCCTTTTTCACCACTTCGAGCGGGATGCGTTCGATCACCGACTTGTCCTGAAGCGCGGCTTGCTCCAGTGCGGCGGATTTCTGGAAGTCGGTGAGCTTGCCTTCGGCGAGAGCCAGGAATCCGTCGGCCTTGCGCTTTTGCATGGCGTCACGGAAGCCGATAACGAAGTCGGTGACGCTGGGGTCGGCGTCGAACTGGTGTGACTTGCCATCATAGAAGTGGGCGAACTTCATCGGCTCGTGGAAGCCCTCGATGCCGGTGGGCGAGAGGGCGCTGTGCTCCTGGCCGTCTTCGCGGATGCGCTGGCGACAGAGGTTGATGTGCCAGGGCAGGCTTTGCGTGGGTTTGCGTCCGATGACCTGATGCAGCGGATCGTTTTCATCGTGCGTGACGGGGATGCGAATCTCGACGGTCCAGTGATCGTCGCCGATGTGTGTGGCGACTTCCGCCTTCGAATCCCAGGTGAACCACTGGCTGCGTGGAGCACCGCGGTCGAGATCGACGATGTGGCCGTTCGGACTGATGGCGATGGAGTAGTAGGAGTGCGTTTCGGTGGCGAGCTCGATCTCGATGGCGTCACCATGCCAGAGCGCTTGATCGTCCTCGCGTGTGGCCGTGATGTTGAGCTTTTCGCCAAGTCGTTCATCACAGCGGATGGCAAAGCAGACGCTGCTGCCCTGCCATCCGGCTTTGTAGGAAGTGCCAAAGGTGGGCGTGCGGCCGGTTTGCAACTCGCGGAATCTGCCGGTGGCGGCAGCGGGGCAGTTTTGCCAGTAGGAGTCGTCGAGTTTGCCATCGATGACGATGTCCTTCGCATCGCCCACGAGTCGCACCGTGGGCACAGGGCCGCGCTTCTGGCCGAGCTGCTGCGACTTCATGCGCAGGCCTTTGAGGAAGTCGTCGATGAGGGCGAGGCGTTTGCTGAAGACACTCGCGGCATCGGCTTTGGCCTTCGCTTTGTCGAAGAGTGCCAGTGCTTCGTCGGCTATCGCTTTGTCCTCATCCATGACTTTCCAGTTGGCTTCGCAGTAGGTGAAGAAGCTCACCATCTCGGTCTCGGCGGGGCCGTAAAAAAGGCGGCAGTATTCGCGGAGGGCCGTTTCGGGTTCGTAGCCGCCCCAGTAGGCGCGGGCGGTGAAGTAAACGAGGAAGTGATTGAAGCCGATGCCGACCTTGTCGAAGTCCTGCCGCACGCTGAGCCAGATGTCCTCGCCCTGTGACAGGCCCTTCGTGGCTTTCACCGTGTCGCCCATCGACTGCGCGGCAAAGGCTGGCAGATACCAGCCACGGTCGGTGAAGGGATAATTCTCGAAATTGATGATCGGATTCGCGGTCTTCGTAGCCCAGGCGGCACGCAGAGCCTCCGGCGCGGATTCGCCCTCGCCTTTGATCGCTCCTTTGTTCATCGGGCGACGACCTCCCACGATGCCGACGAGCACGTTCGGCTCTAGTTTGTCGATCTTGAGCGGTGGCAGGGTATAGACGCCATACGCGCAGTTCAGCACCTTGGCGTGCGGATGCGTTTTGCCGACTTCTTTGGCCACGCGATTGACGAAATCCCAGACGTAATCGCTGAGTAGGCCTCGCTCGTTGCGCTCGGGCGAGTCTTTGCCTTGGCACTTCTCGCATTGGCAGATGGAGGTGTAGCCATCGGGCGGCATGATGGAAACGCTTTCAAAGTGGAAGGTGTCGAGCAACGACCGCGCATAGCGCACGGTCTCGCGGAAGAGATCGTCATTCGAGTAGCAGAGCTGGCATTTCGAGTCGCCGGGCTTGAAGTCGGGCTTGCCGCCGTAGATCGCGAACCAGTCGGGATGCGCATCAAAGACGGCTTGCCGATTCGTCATGTTCGCCATGCCGTGGGCGATTTGCAGGCGCTCGTCGTTGCGAATACCGAGCCGCATGGCCCACAGCGCGGTGTCAGGTCCGCAGGTAGCAAAGCGGAAGTTGAACTGCCGCAGCGCAAAGTCCGGCTTCACGGTTTCATCGAGCTTCGGCAACTCGATGGTCTTCATCGTCGGCAGCACCTCGCCGAGCTCACCCGGCAGATACCAGCGTGCGCTGAGCCGGTGCAATAACGCCATCACCGCATTGAAGCTGCCGCGTTCGTCGAGGCCCCAGACTTCGAGCGTTTCCCCATCGAGCGTGATTTTGGTCCGGTGCTTATACAAACCAGCATTCGGCAGCCCATACGGCGCTCCGACGAGCTTTTCCCACTCCGCCTGTGCACGCGCGATGTCGCCATTGTTCCGCGCAAACGGCCCCACAGGCTCGAAGTCCGCATCATCGCCTATCAATGCAAGCCAGTCCGCGCCGCTGGCGATGCGATAAGCGCCATCCTTGAGCCCGTCCGCCTTCACCGGGGAATGCTCGCTCGCACCGATGAAGATTTTGACCACGTTCCCACTCGGCTGCGTGACGATTGGCAGCTTGGCACCGCTGATCTTTTCGATCTGCTGCCGGAACTCATGCGCCGCAACACGAGCCATGCTTGTGGGCTTGTCCGCGATGACGATCTCGGCGCGAGGCTGGCCGTTTTCGACGAGGAAGGGCTGGGCAAGTGCCGAGGAGGCGAGGAAGATGGCTAAAAGTAGTCGAAGCATATGCAGATGGACCAAACGGAAGCTGCCAAAGGTTCACTCCACGAAAGTTAAGGCGAGCAAACCCCGCTGCATCGCGATCACCTTAGCTCTGCGTCATCTTCATCGTCATCAAACACATAGACCGTCTTGGCGTGCTCCTGCCCCACCAGTCGCGTTTCTCCAAACCGCATCGTCAGCGGCCTCGCCTTCACCTGACAACGTGCGGCAACGGCTTCACACAGCGACTGGGAATGTGAGACGATGATGATCTGCGAGTGCTCCGATGCCGTGGCGATGAGATCGGCCAAGGCTGGCAGCACCGACTCATTCAGGCTCGTTTCCGGTTCATTGAGCACAAGCAGTGGAGGTGGCCGTGGACTGCACAGCACGGCGGCGAGGCAGATGAACTGCAGAGTGCCGTCGGACAACTCATGGCCGTGCAACGGACGCGGCATCGCGTGTGCATGGAACGCGAGGCTGAACCAGTCGCCGTAATCGACTTCAAGACGCGAATCAGGAAATGCCTTCGTCATGGCCGAGTGAAAGGCTTCCGCCAGATCGGACTCGTTGATGCTTTGGATCACGGCAGGCAGATTGGAGGCGTCTTCGTTGAGCACGGGCGACCAATACCCACGCACGGGTTTCCTTGCTGGAGCATCCGCATCGGTGCGCATCGTGTGGTAGAAACGCCAGCGCTCCAAACTCAGTCGTGCATTCAGAACCTGCGGGCAGCTCTGCAAATCACGCACCAGCGTCAGCATGGATTCGGATGCTCCGGGCGGCTCGCTGAGCGAATGCATGACACCTTTGGTGTCGGCGACGCGGACTTGATTTCGAGTGCGCTTGGCCAAAAGCCTTTTGCCGTAGCGCAGTTCCTCCGTTTTGATGTCGGGATCGAGCTTGAAGGCCGTGGGATCTCCTGGCGTGGCTGGCATGAGACCACAGTCGAATGCATAGCTGAAATCAGCCGACTCCACTTCAGCCGAGAAGGTCGTCAGTCGCGCGTGTTCCCCATTTCCCGTCCAAAGAAGGCTGCGCATTCCGCCCTCACCCGCCACGGCTTCGGCGAATCCTCCTCGCGCCATTGAGGACACCAGACGGAGGGCGCGGTAGATGTTCGTCTTGCCCACGCCATTCGCCCCACGCAGCAGTGTCACACGCCCGAGGCGCAGTCGCAGATCGCGCAGCGATCGGTAGCCGGAGAGACGCACAGATTGAATCATGTCGGGCATCCAAGCGGGTGACACCCGTCCTGTCCAGTATCTGCTCTTCAAGCAAGGAAGCAGAAGCCCGAAAGCCGGGCGCAGTCTTCGCGTTCAGCACTTCCATGATTCGCCTGCTTTGCATCCTTACGCTTTGGCTCGTCAGCTCGCTGCATGCGGCATCGAGGCCAAACATCATTTTCATCCTCGCCGACGACTACGGCTGGGGTGATCCGGCTTGTTACGGGCATCCGTATGCGAAGACGCCGAACATCGACCGCCTCGCGCGGGAAGGCACGCGGTTCACGCAGTTCTATGCCACTGGCGTTACCTGCTGCCCGTCACGCACGGGCCTCATGACCGGCAAACGGCCGGCGACCTTTGAGAAGTATCCGGCCAGCTTTGGCTTTGGAGATCGCGTGACGGTCACGGAGCTGATGAAGAAGGCCGGTTACGCCACGGGCCACTTTGGCAAGTGGCATATCGGGCCAAGCATGACGCCTGGAACGTATGGCATCGACGTGATCGGCTCCGACGAAGAAAACGCGCCTCCAAAGCCCGTCGATGGCGGCAAGGACTCGCGTGTCTATGACAACGCCATCGCCTTTCTGGAGAAGCACAAGGACGTGCCCTTCTACATGAATGTGTGGGGCCACATCACGCATCATCCCATCCAGCCGCAGCAGCGCTTTGTGGATGAATTCGCGAGCCTGAAGGTGAAGG
>CAXNGR010000401.1:0-4853 GCA_964201265.1 Verrucomicrobiaceae bacterium | reverse complement strand
TCCGCCGAGAAACCCAAAGCCAAGCGCAAGAAGTAACCCCTTTAGTCATTCTTCTCCGATCCAACCATGAAGCGTCTCGTTCTCTCTCTCATCGCGGTCAGTGCGGCCTTTGCCGACGGCCCCAAGGACAACCAAATCGCCGATGTGCGGCCCATTCCGCCTCCAGGAGTCGCGGTTCCCGACGCGGATCGTGCGCGGCTGACCGATGGGTTGACCAAACTGCGCGCCGCAATTGACGAAGCCGCGAAAGCACAGGCCAAGAACCCGCTGCTGGCCGATCTGCTGCCCGATCTCGAAATTTATCACAAGGCGGTCGATTGGGCGCTGCGTTACAACGAAGTCCACAAGCTCACCGAATTGAAAAGCGCGGATGAACTCATCGCCGAAGGCTTGCAGCGTGCGGAGCAGTTCAAAACCGGCCAGACACCTTGGACCAAGCAGAAGGGACTCGTCGTGCGCGGCTACCGCTCGAAGATCGACGGCTCAGTGCAGCCTTACGGCATGGTGATTCCTGACAGCTACGTCGGTGCCCCTTCCCGCCTCGACATCTGGTGCCATGGACGTGGCGAAACTCTCAGTGAGATGTCCTTCCTCGACCAACGCCGCAAACAAACGGGTCAGATCGCGCCTAAAAACACGCTCGTGCTGCATCCTTATGGCCGCTACTGCTGCGCCAACAAATTCGCGGGCGAGATCGACCTGCTCGAAGCAATTGACCACGCGAACAAGTTCTACGCCATCGACGAAGATCGCGTCATCGTGCGCGGTTTCAGCATGGGCGGCGCGGCGGCGTGGCAGTTTGCGGTGAACTATGCGGAGAAATGGTGCGCGGCGAATCCGGGTGCGGGCTTTGCCGAAACACCCGAATTCCTGGGCGGTTTCCAGAGTGAGGATGTCAGCGGCGCACCGTGGTATCAGCAAAAGCTCTGGCATTGGTACAACGCCACGGACAACGCGCTGAACCTCGAAAACTGCCCCACCGTGGCCTACAGCGGCGAGATCGACAAACAGAAACAGGCCGCCGATGTGATGGAGCGCACGCTGCGCGGTGAAAACGTCGATCTGCTACACATCATCGGCCCGCAGACCGGACACAAAATTCATCCTGACTCGCTCATCGAGATCGAGAAACGCCTTGCCAGCATCGCCGCCATCGGACGCACCCGTGCGCCGAACGAGATTCACCTCGCTACCTGGTTCCTGCGCTACAACCGCATGCACTGGGTGGTCGTGGATGCCTTGCAGGAACATTGGGCGCGCGGCCGCATCCATGCCCGCATCACGGGTCAGTCCGAGGTCACGATCAAGCTGCAAAACATCACCGCCTTCACGCTCGACATGCCTAGCGGTCACTGCTCGCTGTCTTTGCTGCACAAACCCACCGTAATCATCGACGGTCAGATTTTGGAAGTCACCCGACCGAAACTGGACCGCTCCTGGCGCGTACATTTCCAGCTCAAGAACAGCAAGTGGACGCAGACGCTCGGCAACGAGGAACCCGGCAAGCTCGTCAAGAAACATGGCCTGCAAGGCCCCATCGACGACGCGTTCATGGACAAGTTCCTCTTTGTGAAACCGACGAAGCCGGGCTTGAGCGAAAAAGTCGATGCTTGGGCCAAGGCGGAGCTGGAACGCGCCCAGTTTGAGTGGCGTCGTCAATTCCGAGGTGATGCGCCGACCAAGGATGACGCCGCGATCAGCGACGCCGACATCGCCGCGAACAACCTCGTGCTGTGGGGTGACCCGCAGAGCAACGCGATCCTCGCCAAGATCGCCGACAAGCTGCCTATTCAGTGGTCCAAGGACAAACTCATCGCCAATGGCAAGACCTACGACGCGGCGACCAACGTGCCCGTGTTGATCTACCCGAACCCGCTCAACCCGGTGAAGTATATCGTGATCAACAGCTGCTTCACTTACCGCGAGTACGATTACCTCAACAACGCCCGCCAGGTGGCCAAGCTGCCGGATTGGGCGGTGATCGATCTCTCCAAGCCGAAGACCAGCCAGGCTCCTGGCGGTATCGCGGATGCCGGTTTCTTCGGTGAAAGCTGGGAATGGAAACCCGCACCTGCCCAGAACTAAGCCATGCAACGTTTGCTCACCGTTTTTGCCCTGCTGGGTCTGATCCCGTGCGCCATCGCTCAATCACCCAAGGTTGAGACGGCGCTCACGAACAGCCTGGAGATGCCGTTCGTACGCGTGGCGAGCATCAACGCACTGGTATGCCGCTACGAAACACGGGTGAAGGATTACCAAGCCTTTGTCACAGCCAACACCCTCGAATGGAAGAAGCCTGACTTTCCACAAGCCCCCGATCATCCCGCCGTGAACGTGAGCATGCAGGATGCCGAGGCGTTCTGTGAATGGCTGGGCAAAAAGGAAGGCCGCAAGTATCGCCTGCCCACCGACCAGGAGTGGAGCCTGCTGGCCGGATTGAAGGAAAAGCCGGAGGTGTTTCCCACACAGCAGCCAGCGAGCACGGGACACTTTCACTGGGGCACACGTCCGCTGGCCATAGATGTCTGCAATTTCTGCGACGAGGCTTTTGGCCGAAAGTATCGCGGCAGCTACGACGCGAAGTGGCTCGAAATCGACGATGGCTATTCCGACACCGCGCCAGTGGGCAGTTATCCGACGGATGCGAACGGCCTCTTCGACTTCGCAGGCAATGTCTGGGAGTGGGTGCAAGGCTGGTATGACCCGCCGAAGAACACCCTGCGCATCGTACGCGGCGGTGCTTTCCGCACCGGTGGTGAAAAACGTCTGCTAGCCTCGTTTCGCGGCCCCGACCCCTACAACATCCGTCTCGACAGCGTCGGCTTCCGCATCATCTGCGAGAAGGAGTAGGATGATCAGCGGCTGAGTTCCAGCATTCGCAGGATCGGCTTCTCAGCACGCTGGCGCAGGTCTTCAGGCATCTCGACACGCGGGGTGAGATCACGCAGGCAGTCGTGCAGCTTTTGCAGCGTGTTCAGCTTCATGTAGCGGCAGTCGGCGCAGGCACAGTGGCCGGTGGGGCCGGGAATAAAGGTCTTGCCCGGCACTTCGCGCTCCAGGCGATGCAGCATGCCGCTTTCGGTCACGATGATGAAGGCGCTGGCCGGGCTGTTGCGGCAATACCCAACCATTTTTTCCGTGCTGCACACCTCATCGGCCAGCATGCGCACCGCGTAGGTGCATTCGGGATGCGCGACGACCTTGGCGTCTGGGTATTCGTCTTTGATCTTTTGAATGCTGTCGCGGGTGAACTCGACGTGGACGTAGCACGCGCCCTTCCACAGATCCATTTTGCGCCCTGTGCGTTCCATGACCCACGAGCCGAGGTTTTGATCTGGCACAAAGAGGATCGGGCGGTCCTTCGGTGCCGCCTCGACGATCTTGTCGGCATTGCCGCTGGTGCAGATGCAGTCGCTCAGCGCCTTCACATGGCCGCTGCAGTTGATGTAAGCGATGACGTAGTAGTTCTTGGCCGCGTTCGCCTTCAAAAACGCCTCAAGCTGCGGCCCAGGGCAGCTCTGCTCCAGCGAGCAGCCGGCGTTGGCATCCGGCAGCACGACGATCTTGCCTGGATTCACGATCTTGGCCGTCTCCGCCATGAAATGCACGCCGCAGAAGACGATCACATCCGCTTCCGTTTCCTTCGCCTTGTAGGCGAGACCCAGTGAGTCGCCCACATAATCGGCGATCTCCTGGATGGCTTTGTCCTGGTAGTTGTGAGCCAGGATCACGGCGTTGCGCTCCTGTTTCAGGCGCTTGATTTCTTCGATGAGGCTGGGGGCGGTGGTGGCGACCATGGGAAAGGATTAAAACAGACGGGAGCGGAAGCAAGAGGAGCGGTCAAGGAGTCAAGAATTGGTCAAAAGGTCAAGCAGTGGTGCGGCATTCGTCGTTCGACATTCTGCATTCGTCATTCCAGAGTCATCGTGTGACCCAAAAACAGCCCCATCCACTCCTCGACCTCGCTCTCACCGTCATCTTGCCCTCCATCGCGCTCGAAAAGCTCAGCGCGCCGGATCGACTCGGCCCGGCCTGGGCGCTGGTGGTGGCGCTGCTGCTGCCGCTGGGCTTTGGCATCTGGTGCTTCATGAACAAGCGTGGGCTGAACTTCTTCTCCGTGCTCGGCTTGATCGCCGTCATCGTCACTGGCGGCCTGGGACTGCTGCAGCTCAACGCAACGTGGTTTGCGGCCAAGGAGGCGATGTTTCCCATCTTCCTCGGCATCGCTTTCCCCCTGAGCCACCGCTGGGGAAAACCGCTGGTCAGCGAGATGCTGCTCAATCCGCAGGTCATCAACCAACCCGCGCTGCATCAAGCGCTCGACACGCCGGAGAAGCACCACAGCTTCGCCATGCTGCTCAAACGCGCCTCATGGGGCATGGCGGGCACGATGCTGTTCTCCGCTATCGCGAATTTCATCCTCGCCCTCTACCTGCTGGGCGACAAAGCGCCCGGCAGCCAAGAATACACCAAGGCCATCGGTCGCCTGAACTGGAGCGGCTTCCTGGTCATCGGCATCCCGCTTATGGGCGTCACCTTGACCCTGCTGCTCTGGCTGCTGCGCTCCATCACCCGCCTCACCGGCCTGGAACGCGACGATCTCATGAACCAAGGCACGACCGTGCGGCGGGAAGTGGCCAACAAATGACCTGTGGAAAGCCGCCAAAACACGTTTGCCCAAAACGAAGGGGCAGCTTATAGAGTCGGCCCCTCGGAATTAAGCGCGGTTAGCTCAGTGGTAGAGCATTACCTTGACATGGTAGGGGTCACAGGTTCGAACCCTGTACCGCGCACCATCCGACAAAGCCTCGCGTAGTCAGTATGGGAGGCAAACAAGCGGAGACTTCTGATAT
>CAXNGR010000400.1:0-4856 GCA_964201265.1 Verrucomicrobiaceae bacterium | reverse complement strand
GCCGGAGTCGGCGGCGTGAATGCCCTGCAGGCACGCGATGTGTATGCGGATGTGTCCTTGGACCCCGCCCGTGAGTTCCGCGTGCGTCTTGGCCTGTCCAAGGTGCCGTATGGCTTCACCAACCTGCAATCCTCCCAGAACCGCTACGCGCTGGAACGCCCGGACGCCCTGAACTCCGGCGTCGAGGGTGAGCGCGACCTCGGCGCTTACTTCATCTGGGCACCGTATGAGATCCGCAACCGCTTCAAAGATCTCGTGAAGTCAGGCCTGCGCGGCTCCGGCGACTACGGTGTGCTCAGTGTGGGTGTCTTCAATGGCCAGGGCATCAACAATGCCGACCAAAACGGGGACATGCACTACATCGCGCGCGCCGCTTGGCCGTTTGAGTTCAACAACGGGCAGATCCTCGAAGTCGGTGCCAGCTATTACAGCGGGCGTTACGTTCCGACCACGGCTGCGACATTCACTCCTGGGGGAGCAGCGGTCACGCCAACTGTCGTCGGTGGCGGTGGCGTGAAGGACACCCGCATGGCCATCAATGCCATCCTCTACCCGCAGCCTTTCGGCCTGGAGGCCGAGTGGACCTGGGGCGAGGGACCGCAGCTCAGCGACGATATGCGCAGCATCAGCAGCGCTTCCCTGAACGGCGGCTTTGTGCAGGCGGTGTATCGCCACGTTTTCCCCAACCAGGCTGAGCTGATCCCGTTTGTCCGCTGGCAGCACTTCGACGGTGCCCGGAAATTCGCCGCCAACGCGCCGAAAACAAACGTGGACGAGATCGCCATTGGCTTTGAATACATCCCGTATCCCGAGCTTGAGCTGACACTGATGTACTCCCAGGGCACACGCACGAACACCACGGATAACCCCACCGTCGCCGGACCACGCTACCGTGACGTGAATTACTCCTACCTCGGCATTCAGGCGCAGATCAATTTCTAACGTTGGCGTGAGTCACTCACGCGACCGTTTTCATGCTTGGTCAGGTTGGCAAAAGGGCCGGGCACACTGCGAGGTGTGCCCGGCCTGATTGTTTTGGGAGATAGGTGACCGAGCTGAACAACCACGGACTGCCCTGCACCTACGCGACCGTACCGGATGGGACGGCTTTGGCCGCGTCTTTGCGTCCGGCGGCGTAAGCCTCGAACACACGACGAATTTCATCCCGCACGCGGCGGAAGACGGTCATGATTTCCTCTTCCGTGCCAGTGGCATGGGCGGGATCATCGAAGCCCCAATGATGGCGGTTAAGCTGGCCGGGAAACATGGGGCAGGCTTGGTCGGCATTGCCACAGACGGTGATGACGGTTTCCACATCGCGGACGAGGAAGTCGTTCATGTGCTTGCTCGTGTGCGCGGAGATATCGATGCCGATCTCAGCCATCGCCTTGATGCCGAGCGGATGCACATAGCCGGCAGGCTTCGATCCGGCGCTAGCGACTTCGAGGATGTCACCCGCCACATGGCGCAGCAGGCCTTCGGCAAGGTGTGAACGGCAGGAATTGCCGGTGCAGAGGATGAGGACGAGGGGTTTGGGTGGTGTCATGGGAAGAAGGAGATGTCGAAATGACGAAGTCAGCGTGTGGCTAGGTCATTTGGCCTTGGGCATTCATTCGTCATTCTGGTTTCGTCATTTTAGCCAGCGGCACGGCAACAAACGCACCGAGCACCGTCGCAGTCAGGTAGATCCAAAGATGCCCCAGGTGGCCGGAGATGAGCGCAGGAGCCAGCGAGCGGGCGGGATTCATCGACGCACCGCAGATCGGGCCAGCAAACATCGCCTCAAGCGCGATGATCCCGCCGATGGCGATGCCGGCGGTGATCCCCTTCTCCTTCGCACCGGTGGAGATGCGCAAAATGGCGAGCATGAGGATGGCCGTGAGGATGAGTTCCAAAACGAAGCTCTGCGTCGCGGAGCCTGCCGGAAGCGTGGCACCGAGTTTTTCATGCGCAGGGAACAGCCAATGCAACACACCGCTCGCAGCGAAAGCGCCAATGATTTGGGCCAAAACATAGCCGGGAACGTCTTTCCATGCGAAACGGCCTGCGACAGCAAAACCGAGCGTCACCGCCGGATTGAGATGGGCACCGCTCACCTCGCCAAAGGTGTAAATCATCGCCATGACGACGAGGCCAAAGGTCAGCGCAATGCCCGCGTGACCGATCACACCGCCACTGACGTCGTTGATGACGATGGCTCCCGTGCCCGCGAAGACGAGGGTGAAGGTGCCGAGGAGTTCGGAGAGCAGCTTGTTCATGAATTAGCAGCACTTTGAGCCGGGCGTGCAGCAGGTCGCGGGCACCGGCGCGGCTTTCGGAGCGGGTGCGCACTCGCCGGGCAGGCAAAGGCCACGGGCAAGGCAGTCGGTGTGTTTCCATCCGCAGCGGAAGACGAGCGCGTCGTCGATGATCTCCGCGCTCTCGACCGGGAACTGCGCCACGACGCCGTCTTCGTATTCGATCTCGACCGGCAGTTCGTGATGCGGCAGCACATCGCCCGCATGATCGAAGATTGCGGCCAGTTTACCGGCGTGGAGTCGATGATCGAGATCGTCATGCACCCAGGTTTGCAGCAGGCAGGTCTCCAGCGTGCGCCGAGTGCCACCGCAGTCGATGAAGCGCTTCAAAACGTGCCCTACCTCGGTGATGTGGAAGTGCGCGGGGATCAGGCCGCCGTCTGGCAGCAGAAAGCGCAGGGGCTTGTCTGCATGGGAACGGAGCTGTGAGAGGAGGTCAGTGATGTTCATGAGGAATCAGCAGCAGGTGGTTTTTTTGCCGCCGCAGGCCAGCCGGTCCACGCAGCAGAGGAAGTCGCCGAGGCAGTCGCAGGCGAGCGAGTAGTAGATGTTCAGGCCGCGCTTCTCGCAGTTCAGCACGCCTGCCTCGCGCATGAGCGTGAGGTGTTTTGAAACGGTGGACAGGTCCGCGCCAACGAGATCCTTCAGATCGCACACGCACATCTCCCCCTTCATCAGTGCCTCGGCGATGAGCAGGCGCGACGGATGCCCCAGCGCCTTGATCACGGCGGCGCGGTCTTCGAGCTTTTTTCTGGGGGCGGGCATCTATTTGGTTATTTCGCCAAATATAAGCCGGTGGCAAGAACTAAAAAGCGCCGTCACCCGCGGTGACGGCGCTCGCTCAACTCAGACCAACGAAATTACTTCCCCGCCGCTTTGCCGCCCGTCTCGGCAGGCAGCGATTTTCCATCGAGCCAGACGTATTCCTTCCAAGAGCCTTCGTAGAGGCGGACGTTCGGATTGCCGAGGACGTGTTTCAGCGTGAAGTAGATCAGGCTGCCTTCACGCGAGGTGCCGCAGTAGCAGATGATGTTTTTGTCGGGCGTGATGCCAGCGGCTTCCAGCTCCGCTTTCATCGTGGCGAGTGGTTTGAACTGGTGGGTGTTGTCGCTCTGCATGAGGCGGGCCCAGTGAAAGCTGATGGCACCTGGGATGTGGCCTTTGCGCAGCCACACATCGTCATCGCCTTGGTATTCATTGAGCGGGCGGGCATCGACGAGCAGGTTGCCGGGCTTGCCGACGTGCGCCTGAACGGTTTTGACATCGACGCCGATGCTGGCATCGCCCTTCTCGGGCAGCTTGCCTGCGGGATTGCCGAAGTAGTCCTTTGCAGGCTCCAAGCCGGCCTTCACCCAGCCTGCGAGCCCGCCATCGACGACGCGGATGTT
The DNA here is from genome assembly GCA_964201265.1 of Verrucomicrobiaceae bacterium. GTDB lineage: Bacteria > Verrucomicrobiota > Verrucomicrobiia > Verrucomicrobiales > Verrucomicrobiaceae > Prosthecobacter. The sequence continues at coordinate 1,171 of CAXNGR010000400.1, read as the reverse complement.
TTGCACGCCGAATTTCTCCAGCACATACACGACCATGCTGGTGCTGAGGATCTCGTCATTCGGCAAAGCGGCTCCGGTGGCATAAACGAGGTGCAGGCGGTCCTTGTCGGCACCGGCGCGGATGAGCAGCGCCTTGGTGATGTCATCAGGCAGGTATTGCACAGGCACGGCGTCGTTCGTGCCGCGCAGCGTGTCGAAGTTGATGTGATGCGCGGTGGGCAAATGGCTGCGGAAGTAGTCTTTGTAGCCGCCGCGGGTGTCGAGCACGATGGGGCGCTGCGCGGCGTCCGGATTCTCGATGAGCTTTTTGGCTTCCACAGGCGAGATGAGGCCGATTTCAGCATGCAAGGCGGTGGAGAAGAATAGAAGGGCGAGGATGGATTTCATGCGGTGGTTGGAGTGATGTAGTTGTGGAGTGATGGGTTAGAAGGTGAAGACGAAGTTGATCTTCGCGATGAGGCTGGCGCGGTCGCGATCGGGGAAGTTGGCCCAGGTTTCGAGGACGATGTGCTTGGTGAGGTCATACTTGGCACCCACGGCGGTGATGAGGCCGCGCTGATCGCGGGACTGCACGAGGTCGGCGTTGAGGTTGAAGTTGCGCTCGAAGAGCTTCCAGGTGCGGTCGATGCCGAAGAGGAAGCTGCTGCCATTGGTTTGATAACCGTAACCGGCGTGCAGGCGGGCGATGTGGAAATCGTGCCAGAGCATCGCGTAGCTGAAGGGATCACCCGCGCGGTCGATGTCAGTAAGTGCGATGTTGGCGATGCCGAGGGCGAACATGCCGTCCTCCCACGGGGAGAAGCGTGCCTTTGTCTGGAAGAAGAGCGGACCGCTCATGCCGGTGCCGAGCGGGCTGTCCATGCCCCACTCGAGATGGAACGGCTCAAAGTCCCAGCCCGTTTTGAAGCCCATCCAGTGGCCGGATTTGCCCAGCTCGCTCGTGCCGAATTGGTTCGCGCCGCCGAAGCTGCTGAAATACTGCACGGCCACCGTGCGATGCGGCACCGTGTCGGCCGTGGGGATGTTGTTGAGGCCGGTCGGCGTGCCGAAGGCGGAGGAAACGACCGCGAAAGCGGCCACGAGGAGTGCGCGTGTTGGTGTTCTCATGGGGAGATGGTTTTGAAAAGCAGCGCCGCCACGAGCGCTGAGCACGGCAGCGTGATGACCCATG
>CAXNGR010000399.1:0-4865 GCA_964201265.1 Verrucomicrobiaceae bacterium | reverse complement strand
GAGTTCGTGTCCTGGAACTCATCCACCATGACGTAATGATGGCGGCTCTGCACGGTGGCGCGCACATCGGTATGGTCTTCAAGCAAACGCACACCGAGAACGAGTAGGTCGTCGAAATCCATGACGTTAAGGCCGCGCATCTCGTCCATGTATTTTTGCATGACAGCGGCGTCGAGGTTCTTTTCGGGATCGCCGAGGCTGCTGCCATCGTTCTTGGCCTTGCTGATGCGGGAGAGAGCTGTGGAGGTATCGAAGGTCTCGTCTTTGACGAGGAGGCCTTGGCAGACTTTTTTGAGCAGGCTTTCCTGCTCGCCCTGGCTGTAGATGACGAAGTTGTTCTTGTAACCGACGTGCGAGGCGAACTCGCGCAGCAGGCGTGCGCAGAAGGCGTGGAAGGTGCCGAGGACGACTTTTTTGCCCAGGCCGTCACGCACCATGCCTTTGACACGCTCGCGCATTTCAGTGGCGGCCTTGTTGGTGAAGGTGACCGAGAGGATGTTTTTCGGATTGATGCCCTCGTTCACCATGTAGCTGATACGCGCCGTGAGTACACGCGTCTTGCCAGTGCCCGCGCCAGCAAGGATGAGCAGTGGGCCGTGGATGTGCGTGGCCGCCTCGCGCTGCTGGGGATTGAGCGTGCCGGTGAAGCTGCTCATGGTGCTCCCGCACCTCGCACGGGCAGGCCGAGTTCACGCCACTCGTTGAGCACTTTCGGCAAGAGCTTGTGCTCCTCGGTTTTGATGCGCTGATGCAGTGTCTCGGCGGTGTCGTCAGGCAGCACTGGCACCGTTGCCTGCGCGAGTGTGCGTCCCGCGTCGATCTCTGCAGTGACGAGATGCACGGTGCAGCCGGTTTCGCTGTCACCCGCCTCAATCGCGAGCTGCGGGGCGTTTGGGCCTTTGTGTTTCGGCAGCAGGGAAGGGTGGACGTTCACAATGCGACCGCTGTAGGCGCTGATGACCGGCTCTTTGAGGATGCGCATGAATCCGGCAAGCACGACGACATCCACACGCGCACGTTCCAAGTGTTCGAAGATCTCTTTCTGCGCCGCATCACCGAGTTTGCGCGGATTGCCACCAGGATCGACGAATTGCGCAGGAAAACCGGCCTCACGAGCGATCTTGAGGAAGTTGGAGTTCGCATGGTCGCTGATCGTCATGGCGATCTCGGCATTGAGTGCGCCGTTTTGCACTGCCGCGATGATGGCGCGGAGATTTGAGCCTGCGCCGGAGCCGAGAATGGCGATGCGGAGCCGACTTGATGTTCTTTCACCGAGCATCTTGTTGATCGTGCTCGTGGTGGAGCGTCCTGGCACGAGTGGGAGGATGCGAATTTCCGTTCCGGCATGCTCAAGCGCGGCTCTCTCTTCACGGTTCAATGAATCCACTGTATAGTCGCCACCCTTGGCATACACATGAGGTCTGATGGTCTCAATCAACGAGGTTGCGCGTTCACCCTCGAAAATCACCACCGCGTCCACCGCACGCAGGGCGCTCAGCACCTCGGCGCGGTCATCTTGACCATTGAGCGGGCGGTCCGGGCCTTTGAGAACTTGTACGGAGCTGTCGGAGTTCAAGCCCACCACGAGCGCATCACCGAGCGAGCGAGCGTAATGCAGATACCGCACATGACCCGCATGCAAAAGATCGAAGCAGCCGTTGGTGAACACGAGCTTTTTCCCTTGCGCGTCAAGTTCTGCGCGCAGGCGCTGAACTTCGGGGATGGTTTGTGCAGTGTGGTTGGCTGACATGCTGCTGTTTAATGGCGTGAACAGACGCAGATGCAAGGAACGAGCCGCAGGCTCTTCAAAAACAAAAAAGCGGAAGGGGACGCCTTCCGCTTTTTCAATTTTTTTCGGCCCTTGCTATCAGTTGCTCTTTAGCACGACATTCTCAGTGGTGCCGCTGGCGGGATCACGTGTCAGCGGCCAGTAGGCTTCCATGTTGAGCTTCTCGGGCGGCTTCATTTCGAGGGGCTTGCCATCTTTGGCACCAAAACCCTGGTAGGCGAGCGGCATCAGTGTGACGCACACACGTTCCTGATCAAACTTCTGGACATGCAACGCGGCGGTGAAGGTGTTCTTTTGGTCGAGCACGATGGTGTCTCCGACTTGATATGGATCCACGTTTGCCTTGTTGCCTGGAAGCACGATCTCGATGTCCACATCCTCAATGTCAGTGGAGCGAGCACGAACGACCCAGCCTTCGGTGATCACATCGCTGCTTGTCAGAGGGCGAGCGTTGATCACTTCATAGCTACCTTTGACGTACATCGGCTGCTCCTGCTTGTAGTTGCGGATGTAGGAGCGCTTGAGCATGTCATTTTTCACTGCGAGTTGATCGCCTGTGAAGGCATAGAACTCGGTGAGGAGATCGCGTGGTGGAAGGAACTTGCCTTGCGGCACGGTGTAGGTGGTGAACTTGCGCAGAGGGTCGAGCTTGTCGAAACGCGCGAGCACACGGTAGTTGAAGGGCTTCTCAGGGTGCGCGAACACCATGATGCTGAAGAACCAGCAGAAAGTGGCAAAACCCATCAGCAGCGTGATGAGGATGGACCACCAAAAGATTCCGCCGGAATCTTTTTTCTTTGAAAAACTACCGCCGCCATAGGAGCGGAACTCGTTTCCGTCGCTTAAAAATCGGATTTGCATGGCAAAAGTGCGAAAATTTTAGTATTTACAATGAAATATCGTTCAAATTCTACAAGATTTGCTGAATTTGAAAAGAGTTTTTTGTGAAGAAGTTGGCAATAAGTTTGCTCCTGGTTCAAGCCGCCAGGGGTTCAAATGAGGTCCCGCAGCCGCAGCTTCGGGTGGCGTTTGGGTTGTTCAGCTTGAATCCTGAATCAGCTAGTGAGTCCACATAGTCGATCTGGCTTCCGCGGAGAAAGCCTAAGCTCTCGTGGTCGATGATGATGGTGATGTCATCCTGAGTGATGACGCTGTCTTCAGGAGCGGATTGATCCAGCCCCATCACATACTGCATGCCTGCGCAGCCACCTTTCTCCACGCGCAGGCGCAGACCGGTGCCGGGGGAGGCGTTTTTTTCCGCAATGAGGGATTTGAGGTGGGTAATGGCGCTGTCGGTGAGGGAAATCATGAAAATGAGGGGGCTGTTGTCGAGGTTGCGTGCCACAGACGCGCGGGGATTGCAATTCCTCACCCGGCATCCAATGTGACGTTTTCTTGCAGCAAGAGGGCTACGTCTTTGGCTGCGCACTTTATCGAAATTCATGGCCAAAATACGCATTCTTCCAGACGCACTCGCCAGCCAGGTGGCGGCGGGGGAGGTTGTGGAGAGGCCTGCCGCGCTGGTGCGGGAATTGGTCGAAAACAGCCTGGATGCCGGAGCACGGCACATTGAAGTGCATGCCCAGCGCGGCGGCACCGCCTTGATTCGAATCGTGGATGATGGAAGTGGGATGGACCGGGAGGATGCCATGCTGTGTCTTGAGAGACACGCCACAAGCAAGATACGGACCAAGGAAGACTTGGGCGCGATCTGTACCTTTGGATTTCGTGGCGAGGCGCTGCCCAGCATTGCTAGCGTGTCGCGCTTCCGTCTGGCCACCCGCGAAAAGGAAGCCCTCGTGGGCACGGAGATTGAGGTGAATGGCGGCAAGCTCACTGCTGTGCGGGATCACGGTGGCGCGGCGGGCACAGTGATTGAGGCGCGTTCGTTGTTCTTCAACGTGCCGGCGCGGCGCAAATTCCTGCGCACGGAAAACACCGAGTTTTCCCATGTGGAGCAGCAGTTGCGGCTGCACGCCATTGCCAATCCGCAGGTAGCCTTCACACTCACGCACAATGGCGAGCTGGTGCTGCATCTTCCGGCCACGCGCGACATGTTGGAGCGCATCCGTGGTCTCGTGGGTGAGGAGCTGGCGACCCGTCTGCTGAAGATCGAGGAAACCACGCTGCACGGCGTCACAGTGTCCGGGTACATCGGCGGTCCTGGCATGAGCCGTTCCAACCGCCAGATGCAGACCACTTATTTGAACGGTCGCCCCATCGAAAGCGCCAGCATCTCGTATGGCTTGCGCGAGGGGTATCACACAGCGCTGATGAAGGGCCAGTATCCGGTCACTTTTCTGTTCATCCAGATGGACCCCACGGCCTTCGATGTGAACGTGCATCCGGCAAAAAAGGAGGTGAGGTTTCACGATGGTAACAGTGTCCGTGACGCCATCGCGCGGAGTGTGAGTCGGACGCTTGAAAATGCCTCCAAGCTGCACACGGGGCATGCGCCTGCGGCTCGGCCGCTTCCTGTGGCAAGCATTCCCGCGCCGGTCATTCCAGTGAGCCGCCAGGAAGAGCTGGAAATGCCGGTCGCACCTTCTTCTGCGCCCCTCCGGCAGATGCCCGCAGTTTCCACTCCAAATCCAGTGAGGGCACCGAGTCCACCACGTCCCATCGAGCCGGTTTCCGCGCCCGAGGTCTCGCTGCCCAAGCCGGTGGAAAACGCCAAGACGGCGTCGTCCGATGCTCCATCACCGAACGACTTCCGCATCATCGGCGTGTTGCAGAAGCTCTACGTTCTCATGGAGAGCAAGGAAGGTCTCGTGCTCATGGACCAGCATGCGGCGCACGAGCGCGTGAACTTTGAAAAATTCCGTCGGGCGCTCGAATCCGGTGGCGTGCCATGCCAGCGGCTGCTCATGCCCATCACCCTGCAAACCACGCCGCGTGATGCCGATGTACTGAAGCAGAATCAAGCCGCGCTGACCCGCCTGGGCATTGAGATCGAGCCTTTTGGCCCGAACATCTTCAAGGTCGAGGCGCTGCCATCCTTTTTGAAGACGGACGATCCCGCCGCGTGGCTCGATCAAGTCATTGAGGAACTCAGCAGCCTCACCGCCAAAGCCTC
>CAXNGR010000398.1:0-4869 GCA_964201265.1 Verrucomicrobiaceae bacterium | reverse complement strand
CCATCGGCGCGGACGCGGGCGAAGTAGCTTTCGTTGAAGACGTTGTTCAGGCCGGCCATGACGGTGAAGTGCTCGTTGATCTTCGCCTCGGCGGTGAGATCCCAGGTCATGTAGGCCGGGATGTTGAAGCGCGGGTCGTTGTTGTCCTGTGCCCGGTGGTCGCCCACAAAAGTGCCGAGAAAGCCGACCTTCAGCTTGTCGCGGAATTTGTAGATCAAGCCACAGCGCACCATGTACTCGGGGGCGTATTGCGGCTCGCCGCCGTCATTGGGGCCGCCATGCAGTTCGGCCTCCAGCAAGGAGACGTTGCCGTAGAGACTGAGAGAGCCAGCACGGTTGGCCTCGGCACCACGCAGTTTGTCCGCCAAGCCGATAAGGTCCAACTCGAAGGCACCGTCCCAGCCGTAGTTGATGCTGCGGCCCACGCTGGTGAGCCGCCCACCATTGACGCCGAAGCGGTTGTCCATGTCGATGAGAAACACGCTGGTGTCGAAGGTGAACCAGGTGGCTGGCTTGCCGCGATAACCCATCTCGTAGGTCCAGCTCAAGCTGGGATCGACATCCGTGGCAACAAGACCCGGCTGGGCGACGATGGACTCGGAGAAAATGGTGGTGCGGTAGCTCTGGGAGACATTGGCATAAAGAGAGGTCTCGTGACCGAGATCATAGGCCATGCCGAGGCCGAAGAGGGGCTGCGGCTCGAACACGCTCTTGCTGGACTCGCCCGTGAAAGCTCCGGTGCCAGCGGCGAAGTTCCGCGTGTGGACGTTCTGATTGATCAGCTCCATGCGGAAGCCCGGGGTGATGGAAAAGCGGCCAAAGGTGAATTTATTTTCCAGGAAAAGGGCACCGTAGAAGACCTCACGGCGGGAGTCGGCGGTGATGATGCCGTCCTCGGCGTCAGCACTGGCACCCCGCTTGTCCACGCGGGGAGAAAAGTTGTAGTAGAGCTGCATCCCGGCGGCCAGCGTGTGCTCATTGCCCCAGGCGGCCCAGTCGTGACGGATGCGCGGCTCAATGCCAAAGCTGTAGAACTCCTGGTTCTCGATGTTGTTCGTATTGGCCGCCACGCCCACGGGTGCGGTGCCAAATCCGCCGCCATTCTGGCGCTTGCTCCAGCGCTGATAGTAGCCGCCCCAGGCCTTCACACTGAGTTCGGTGCCGGGCTGGATCTGGTGCTGAAGCTCGGCGTTGGCCATGTAGCGGCGGAGGCGGAAACGGTCGTTTTGACGGGTGGTCATCTCAGGCGTGGTAGCGAAGGCCTCCGCCGTGAGTCCGCCCGGCTCGCCGTGCTCTTCCTCATACAGGTCCACGCCGAAAATGAGCCGCGTGTCGTCATCGAAATGATAGACGAGCTTCACATTGCCACCGTCGAGGCGGTAGTCGCTGTTGGAGTTACGGAAGCCTTCGCTGCTGCGGTGATTGAAGTAACCGTAGTAGCCGAGATTGCCCACCGTTCCATCCACGGCGGTGTAGCTGGAGAAAAGATCGTCGGTACCGAAGATGTTCTGGGCGCGGAAGCCGAACGCCTTGTCACGACGCGGCATGTAAGTGATGTAATTGAAGGCACCACCAGGCTGGGAGCCATACATCAGGCCGCCACCGCCGCGGATGAACTCAATGCGGTCCACCACATCCAGCGGCGGGGTGTAGTAAGCTTCAGGATAGCCGAAAGGGTCGGCGTGGATCGGAACCCCGTCCTTCAACACCTGCATGAACTGAAAGCGGTGCGGCTCGCCAAGGCCACGGTAGCCGATGCTGACCAGCGGTGTGGTTTCCTCCGAAAACAGCAGACCTGGGGTCTGCGCCAGGGCCTGACGGTAGTTGTTGGCTTGCACCTTTGGCAGCGCATCGAGGTCGATGATGGTGGCACGCTTGCCGGCAAAGATTTTCGTGCCTTCGACAGCCTCAGGGAAAACAGGCTGGGTGTAGAAATCACTCTCGGCTTCGCCGTAAACAGTGATGGCATCCAACTCTGTCGGCCCACCTGTGCCGGACTGAGGTGCAGGGCTGCTCACCGATTGAGAGAGTGCATGGGAAGCAAGGGCCAGGAACAACAAAGCCGCCAAAGCAGCAACAGGTCCGGCGGAACGTTGGAGGTGTGTGAGCAAGGTTGGCTTCATGAAAAGGGAGTGATACTGAGATTCTGTCGCAGAGATTGAGGATTCTGGACAGGTCCATGAAACGCGCAAGTTTTTTCTGCGATGGAGTCTCAATTGCAAGTTGACGCTCCTTTCTTGCGATTCATGATCAATAACCATCCTCCTCCTTGTGACATGACCTCTCAGGTGATAAACACGCTGCCCGCCATGGGTTTCGACCGCGCCAAGCCTCTCCAATCGCCTGCCTCCGGCTCCGCCAAGTCGGTGATCTGGCAGCGCCGGGGCACTCTGGAGGCTGTGATCAGCTTATCTTGGCTCGTAGGTCTGAGCGCCACTTTCCTCGTGGTCGGTATCGTCGGCATGTTCGCCGCCGACCTGCCGCCGATTCATCTCAAAACCCTCCAAGACCTAGAAACAGCGGACGATGTGCCGATGATCGAAACCTCCATGGCCGAGCTGCAGAGCCTCGCCGAGGCGGAGGAGCAGCCCACCGAGCAGGAACCGCTGCTGCCGGTGGAAATCCCCGAAACCGTCGAAATGCCGCCAGAAAGCCTCGATCTGCCTGAAATCGCTGAGGCGATGACGCTGGAGGACATTTTCGCTGTCCCGACCGCGCCCAAAATCGAGGATGCCCTGCGGCCCGTCGATCCTGTGGTCAAACCCAAACCCGCCCCCACGCCCCCACGTCCGCGCAGCCCGGTCGCCAGTAGCGGCGGCACACGCTCTGCCACACCGCAGGCAGGCACCGCAGGCGGAACTGGCACCTCCGGCAGCGGGGGAAAAGGCAAATTCCCCTCCCCGCCCTACCCCAGCTTCGCCCGCAGCGGCGGCATGCAGGGCACGGTGCGCCTGAGCATCAGCGTTGGACCGTCCGGCGCGGTGGAAGGCGTCAGCGTCATCGGCAGCACCGGTTTCAGCGCTCTCGACAGCTACGCCGCCTCCTGGGTGCGCCGGAACTGGCGCTGGCCCGGCGGTGCTTCCAACCGCTACACCCTTCCGCTCACCTTCCGCCTGCGCTAAAGCCTTCTCACGTCTCACCTCTGACTTTTCACATGCATCCCATGCTCGCCAACGTCGTCGTCGATCTCTTCATCCAGGGCGGCCCCATCATGTACCCCATCGCAGTGGTGACCGTGTTTGCCATCTGCATTTTCATCGAGCGCGTGTTCTGGTGGCTGCGTTTCAGCGCCAAGCGCTCCGTGAAGCAGCTCGATGAGGTTTACGAAAAGCTGGAGGCAGGCAACCTCGCCCAGGCCATCGCCCACTCCGCCAAATCGACTGATCCCGTGGTGCGCATGATCCATCATGGCCTCAATCATCGTCACACCAGCATGCAGGGTGCGCTCGAAGTCGCCGCAGGCCAGGAACTGCGGGATGCGGGCCGCTTTTTGAGCGCCATGGACACCATCGTCACCCTCGCGCCGCTGCTCGGCCTGCTCGGCACCGTCACCGGCATCATGGGCAGCTTCACCAGCATCGGCAGCAGTGAGCTTGCCGTCGAAAAAGTCACCGGCGGCATCGGCGAGGCGCTCATCGCCACCGCCGCCGGCCTCGGCATCGCCATCGGCACGCTGGTGCCCATGAACTACTTCCACTCGCGTCTCGCTGCCCTGAAATTCGATCTCGAAGCCGCCGCCAACAACGTGCTCATTTTAGCCGCGCAGCACGGCTTTGACAAAGTCGGAGCGAAAACAGGGAACTGAGAACAGCGAACCGCGAACTCATTTTGAAGCTTCACTCTCCACTCCCAGAAAAAAAGACTCGTCTCGAGATCATCCCTCTCATCGACGTGATGTTCTTCCTGCTGGCTTCCTTCATGATGGTCAGCCTCACCATGTCGAAGCAGCAGACCATCAAGGTCAACCTGCCCGTCGCCTCCTCCGCGCAGTCCGACTTCAAGCCCGACATGATCAATCTGGCCGTCAACGCCGCTGGCGATGTCTTCTTCGACAAAACCTCCACCACCCTGCCCGAACTCGACCGCAAACTAGCCGAACGCTTCGGCAAAGACCCCGCCACGCCGGTTTACATCAGCGCAGATGTGAACACACGCTACGCGGACTTGGTAAAAGTGCTCGACGCCGCCAAGCGCGTGGGCTTCACCAAGGTCGCCTTCAACGTCAAACCGGCCAACGCCGCCGCCCAGCCGAAATGAAGCGCCTGCTCCTCACGCTGCTGGTTTTGATCTCCCTCGGCCTGTGCGCCGTCTGCGTCGTGCAATGGCAGCGAGAGGCGCGTCTGCGGGGCATTATCCTCGACCTCAAGCACCAACTCGAAGCAGAAAACGCTGCCAAAGTCGAGGCGGAGCGCAAGGTGAAGGAGTACGAGAAGGAAATCGAGCGCCTCACCGAGCTGCGCGCCGAAGTCGAGGCCAAGCTGGTCGAAGTCACCCGCGAGTACAACGACCTCTCCGGCGACTCCGTCGCCCGCGGCATCACGATCGCCATTTACATGCGCGAGCTGATGCAGACCCAGGCAAACTTCGCCGCCGCCCAGTCCGCTCTCGGCCAGGGCAGCGCCGTTCTGAAGGATCACAACGCCGCCGTCACCGCGCAGAACAGCGCCATCGAAAAACAGAATGCCCTGCTCAAACAGCTCGCCAACGAACGCGACACCGCCATCGAGAAGCTGAACGCCCGCACGCGTGAGTTCAACGAGGTGGTGGAGAAGTACAACAAGCTGGCGAAGCAGCAGTAGGCAACAAGCCGCCACCTCTGGCAGATGGGCAGTTCCACGCTCCTCAGTGCGGAATGATCGCGCCGTGTTC
>CAXNGR010000397.1:0-4872 GCA_964201265.1 Verrucomicrobiaceae bacterium | reverse complement strand
AGTCTCTCACCTCTCCGCGCAAGTTTTCTGCTACGCGATCAACCGCAATAGGACGTGATTTCTCGATTGCGGCGATGATGTTCCGACTCAGTCCATTTGGAATGAGCCTCGAGAGTGAGCCCATCACCAGATCCACGAATTCGTCGGGCAAAGTCTTCGCAGTAGGCGGCACTGCTGCACGAATCAAGCCTCTGAGATCGACAAGCTGATGAGCACGGCGGTCGATGTTGCTAGGATCAATGAGTCCTTCAAGTTCACCATCTCCTCGCCTCACCATCTCCAGTAGCGCCGTATCAGCTTTCAAGAGCAGTTCGGAGTGTTCGATCGTTTCTGCGAGGGCACGCGCTCCAATGGCCTGGCCCCAGCTTAATGAAGCACAGGCACTCAGTTCCTGGGCGTATCGAGCACGTTCGGCGGGGGAGTAGATCGATTCCAAGAATCGAGATAGACACATAATGCCTGCACGCTCGCGCCTGCTGGCGGATCGCATGATGATCCAGATGTTGAAGAAACGCTCGGTAAGTTGGTAGCCCACTCGCTTGCTGAGGCCGCCACGTTTTTGCTTTGGGTTGTCGCGTCGGTCAGGATCATACATCGACACCTTCTCGATCATGCCTTCTTCCTCCAGACGCCCTAAAAGAGGGGAGACCGTGCCGCGCGGGAAACCGGTGAGTTCCGTGATCATTTCCGCCGTGGCTGGTTTCCAATATCGAGCAAGCCTTGCGACAAGCTTCTGTCCTTGGTCGGATAGGAGTTCGAATCGCGACTGGAAGAGGGGCGTGGTTTCATCCAGCAGAGCTTCCAGGTCACGATAAATGTCGTGGCTGAAGCCTTGGGCACAAAGCCGGTAAATCAGGAGGCTTGTGCGTGGGTTGCCACCGGAGAGATCGCGGAGGGCGGATAGTCTGGGCAATTCTCGCCACATGTTCTGCACGGCTTCGAGCTGCCCATACTCCTCAGCCAGACGGATGATCATGTCCTTTGTCTCGTCGAGACTGAGCCGATGCAGAAGCGTGGTCTTGAATCCGTCGTAAAACGCAGCGTCGTAGTCCGCGAGATCGGCCGGAGGCGTGATGGCCGCACCAACGATGATGGGTGCGCCTTGTCTGGTGAAGAAGCCGCGAAGGACATGATCGTGCTTTTTCAGGCGAGCTAGCAGGAGATTGAAATTGTCGATGAAAAGCACGAGTCGTCGCCCCAGTTTCGCATTTGCTTCTCCGAACGCTTCCCGAGCTTCTCGGGCACATTCATCCTCTGGTTTGATGACTTTGATTTGATCAACTTTTTTGTCGAGTTCACGCGCGGCACTCGATTCGCCGACCTCATCAAGAGCATCAGCCAGTGAATCGAGGCAATTGAGCCAGAAAACGGACAGCCGATCCACCTCGATGTGCTGCTCTTCCCAGAAGGCAAGAGGCAGGAAGTCCTTCCGCTTCTTTCTCAATTCCAGGGCAAGTCGGGCAAGCAGGGTGGTCTTTCCCATGCCGCGCTGTCCAATGATGAGCTGATGCTGAGGAACTGAGTTTGGCTGGTGGCTTTCGATGTCACTATAAAGCCGTTCAAGCAGCGGGCGCCGTGCAACAAACAGTCGCTCCAGTTCCTGAGGATCTTGACGCAGTGGGTTGTAGAGAAAGTGGCGGATGGCCTTTGGCGAATCTTTGTTCATAGATCGTGGAGGCGGAGGTTAAAACGCGACGTGGCGGAGCCAGAAGTCGCGCAGCAGGAAGGAGCGAAAAGCCCAGCGATTATCCTCGCCGTGGAGGTATCCGTCGCGTTCCAACACGCTGAGGAGGTCCACCAATTCACGTTCGATGGTTTCTGGATCACCATGCGGACTGCGCTTGATCAGCATGGTCCGAAGTCTCGTTTTCGTAGTGCCTTCTGGCTTCTGACAGCACTGTTTCAGAATAGCATGCGCCGTGAGCGCGGTGACTTTTCCGAACTGAAGATCAAGACGACCTACCCAGTGAACGAACTGGATTTTCTTGTCTGGCGAAACCAGAGCCGCGTATGCCTCTTTAATATCCGTCGAGGAAGGGAAAGTCTTTGACCGATTGAAGGGAGGCAGGGCCTTCAACTCATCCACCATAAGCCGGAGATAGTATGGCAACGGCCAGCCAACTTGATTAACTACTTCCTCCGCCAGTTCATCCGCGATTTCGAATGCATCCGTGCCACTGGCTGCCCGCAGTTTGACGAACTCAATGGCAATGGGGTGTTCAAAAGGCCCGAGCTTCTGTGGTCTCAGATCATTGATCGATCCGGCCATTTTTCGCTGTTCGACAAAAGTGTCCAATCCGATTGAGCCGCAGAGCAACCAGCGCACGCGAGGCGACAGCGCAGGTGCGCTGCGGAGCTTCCTGAACCAGTTGAGCATCGCCGCCACTCGAGCGTCGCCGCCGGGTTGGCCAGCGAGTGTGGACAGGAAGATCGGGAGTTCGTCGAGACCAATCAAAACAATCTGCCCCTCGCCTGTGAGTGACTCCAACAGTTGATTCATCCGCTCCTGAGCCTCGCGAAGCGCATCTTCAATGTCGCTGTTGAAGGCCAATTCAAAGCTATGCTCGCCATCCGACACTTTGGCACTAGCTGGCAGCAGTTTGCGGAGGCGAGCGCCCGCGTTGCGAAACTTATCCCCAATTCCGGGACGAATGCCGACGTCTGAAAGGACCTTTGCCAGTTCATCGAAAAAGTCCGCCTCGGTCTGGGCGTGTTCGACATTGGCGTAGGTGGCGAGCCATCCTTGATCGGTCGCCCAATCCAGAAGCTTGCGTGCCAATTCAGTTTTCCCGACACGCCGCGGAGCGGTGACAAGAATGTTCTGCCCTTCTGTGAGCAGCCGCTGGAACTGGTGCTGCTCCCACTGGCGGTCGTAAAAATCTGGAGAAGAGAATCGTTTGGGCGTTCGCATTCGAACAAATAAAGTGATTCCGTTTTGCATCAATTCATTTTCGAATCATTTATTAAAGCGCAACAATGACAGAATCATCCACCCTGCCGCACCCACGCCAGCAGTCGTGCTGCAGGCTGGAAGCCGCTGGTTTGAGCGGTGACTTTGCCGTTCTTCATCAGCGCGAAGGCGGGAATGCCTTGGATGCGGAACTGACTGGCGATTTGCTGCTGCTCGTCGGTGTTCACTTTGATGAAAACGGCCTCGCCAGCGGCCTGGGCGGCGGCTTTGGCGAACTCGGGGGCCATCATCTGGCAGGGGCCGCACCACGCGGCCCAGAAGTCGATCACGACGGGCAGCGGGCTTTGAGAGATGAGCGCGGCAAAGGCGGTGGGGCTGGTCATTTCGACCGGTGCGGCGACCACGGGCAGATCCGCCTTGCAGGTGCCGCAGCGGCCTTGCTGGCTGACTTTGGCGTAGGCGATGCGATTGGCGGTGCCGCAAGCGGGACAGGGCAGGATGATGCCGCGTTCGTCGGATTCGAGGTGATGGCTCATGGATGACAAGATCGGAGGAGAGTTAAAAATTGCATATACGCATACGCTCATATAGAAGTTTGGCAAAGGCAACCTTTCAACCACCATGAGCAAGCATTTACTGATCCTCGGCGGCGGCACCGCTGGCACCATGATGGCGAACCATCTGCGGAGACGCCTGCCTGCGTCCGAATGGCGCATGACGGTGGTGGACCGCTCGGACAAGCATCTCTACCAGCCGGGTTTTTTGTTTCTGCCCTTCGGCAAGTATGAGGAGAGCGACATCATCCGGCAGACGCGCGAATTCATGCCGCGTGACGTCGAGTTCATCCAGGCGGAGGTGGATCAAATCACACCTGAAAGCCATGCGGTGACGCTGAAGGATGGGCGTGAGTTGAAGTATGACGTGCTCATCGTCGCCACCGGCTGCCGCACGGCCCCGGAGGAGACCGCAGGCATGCTGGGGCCGAAGTGGCGCGTGAACGTGCATGATTTCTACACGCTGGATGGAGCGCGGGCGCTGCGTGACAAGCTCGCGGACTTCCAAGGTGGGCGTGTGGTGGTGCATATCAACGAAATGCCGATCAAATGCCCTGTGGCACCGCTGGAGTTTACTTTCCTGGCGGACACATTCTTCCGGGAGAAAGGCATCCGCGACAAAGTCACGCTGACCTATGTGACGCCGCTGTCGGGAGCCTTCACGAAGCCGAAGGCGTCGAAGAAACTCGGGCATCTGCTCGGTGACAAAGGGATCGAATTGGTGACTGATTTCGTGGCCGAGAAGGTCGATCAGGAGAACAACAAACTCGTCTGCTTCGATGGCCGCGAGGTGCCCTATGACCTCCTGGTGACGACACCGACGAACATGGGCGACGAAGCCGTGCGACGCAGCGCGCTGGGGGATGACCTGGACTTCATCCCGACGCAGAAACACACGCTGCAATCGGTGGAATATCCCGATGTCTTTGTGATTGGCGATGCGACCAACCTCCCCGCGTCCAAAGCGGGCTCCGTGGCCCATTTTGAAAGCGAAACACTGGCCGACAACGTCATGCTCCACATCCAGGGCAAGCCATTGAAGGAGGAGTTCGACGGCCACTCGAACTGCTTCATCGAGTCAGGCAACGGCAAGGCGCTGCTCATCGACTTCAACTACGAGTATGAACCGCATGAAGGACCATTTCCGTTCTCCTTCGGCCCCATGAAGCTGCTCGAAGAATCACGCCTAAACCACCTCGGCAAACTGGCCTTCCGTCATGTGTATTGGAACATGCTTCTCAAAGCTTGGCCGCTACCAGGCATCAGCCGACAGAAAAAGAAACCGCTTAACGCATAACCCACCATGAAAAAGAACATCGCAGGAACTGAAATCGACGTGAATGAGGAAGGCTACCTCACCGACGCGTCACAATGGAACGAAGCCATCGCCGCCGCCATCGCAGTAGA
>CAXNGR010000396.1:0-4879 GCA_964201265.1 Verrucomicrobiaceae bacterium | reverse complement strand
ACGCACGAGATCAGCCAGCCGAGGCCTTTTGGCGTGTCGATCTCCTTCAAAACGATGTCATGTACCAGGAGTGCCGGCGCCACGCCAAAACTCACAATGTCCGCCAACGAATCGAGTTCCCGCCCAAAAGGACTCTCCGTGCCCCCCATCCGCGCCACACGACCGTCCAGCGCGTCAAACAAGCAGGCCAGCAGGATGAACACGATCGCGTAGTGGTAATGCGTGTTCACCTCAAAGTGCCGCCCGTCAAAGATTTGCAGGATGGCTACGAAACCACAGAGAATATTGCCCGCTGTCATCAAAGTTGGCAGCACCGGGATACGGGGTTCGTGAGCGGAAGACATGGCCTGAAAGGTGAATGCAGAATGAGGAATGTCGAGCCGAGAGAATCGAGACAGACTGCCGCAGGCAGCCCGCAGGGAAGCGCAGCGCATCAATGACGAATGAGACCACGAACCAGGACGCCCTGACGGCTTGCATTGCCTGGTTTTGCCGTTATGGCAGAACTCCGGCATTTAGAATCATTCAAAAAGCCCCCGCCACGCTTCCAGCCATTCGACATTCGTCATTTCCCCCATGCCTTCCGAACTTCCACCACTGAACGGTGACATGACCATGAGCCAGGTGCTCCAGGCCTATCCTGGGGCGCAGCGGGCGTTGTTCGCGCGCTATCACATCGGCGGCTGCCGCAGTTGTGGCTTCCAGCCTGGTGAAACGCTGGCCCAGGTCTGTGAGCGCAACGAAAACATCCCGGTGGCCGAGGCCATCGCGCACATCCAAGACAGTCACCAGGGCGACGCCTCACTGCAAATCTCCCCACACGATTTTGAGCAACTCCGCCGCGCCATTCCTGACATCGTCATCCTTGATGTTCGCACCCGCGAAGAACATGAAGCGGTGAAGCTGCTAGGCGCCCGCCTACTCACCCAGGAACTGGTGCAGGAAATCTTCACCAGTGGCGACAAGACCAAGACGCTCGTTCTTTACGATCACACCGGCTCCCGTTCGCTTGACGCAGCGGCCTATTTCATCGGACACGGTTTTGCGGAAACCAAATGCCTCAGCGGCGGCATCGACGCCTACAGCCAGGAGATTGATCCTTCCCTGCCCCGCTATCGTATCGAAATCGAAGCCTAATTCCCCCTCATGGACGAAGCCACCCTTCAGCAAGCGCTCACCAACACCCAAAACCTTGGCGAAATGCCCGATGCCGACGCCGTCGGCACCGTCGGAAGCCCGGATTGCGGTGACATGGTGCGCCTGTGGATCAAATACAAGGATAAGGACGGCCAGAAGGTCATCGACAAGGCCAGCTTCCAAAGTTTCGGCTGCCAGACGGCCATCGCCGTCGCCAGCATCGCCACCGAGCTGATTCGCGGCAAGACCAAGGCCGAAGCGCTCGCTATGTCCGCCGAAGAACTCAGCCAGCCGCTCGGCCCGCTGCCACCGATGAAGATTCACTGCGGCCAGATGGTCGAAGGTGCGCTGCGTGCAGCTCTTGAGGCAGAGGGCAAAGAGCCAAGGGCGGAGAGTCCAGAGTCCAAGACGTCCCATGACCAATCCGGCACCCTCGCCGATGCTCTCAACCTCGCCGGCAAGACCCAGGGCAAAATCAAGATCGTCCTCACCTCTTAACTTCTCACCTCTAACCTCTCACTTTCCCCGTCCCCATGCACTCCTCCCTCGAACTCAAACGCGAAGTCGAAGCCGTTCAAATCCCCAGCGGCGACATGATCACACTGCCCATCGGCATGAAGGTCATCATCACCCAGTCCCTCGGTGGCACCTACACCGTGGCCACAGACTTCGGCCTCGCCCGCATCCAGTCGAAGGATGTCGATGCGCTTGGCATTGATCCTGAAGCCTCCAAGAAAGAGCAGGAAAGCACCTCCTCCAACATTCCCGCCGATGTCAGCGATCTCGAAGGCCAGGTCTGGAACCAACTCAAGAACGTCTATGACCCGGAAATCCCCGTGAACATCGTCGATCTTGGCCTCGTGTATGATTGCAAAGTCGAGGCCGACGCCGAGGGCAAGAACAGGGCGCTCGTGAAGATGACCCTCACTGCCCCCGGCTGCGGCATGGGCCCCACCATCGCCGCAGACGCGCAAAGCCGCATCATGACCATCGAGGAAATGGCCGATGCCGCCGTGGAACTCGTCTGGGATCCGGCCTGGAACCAGGGCATGATCAGCATCGAGGGCAAAATGAAGCTCGGGATGATCTGAGCCTGCTTTTAGCCAGCCACGAGGCGCTCAGCGCCTCGTGGAATGCTTGGGATTCAAAGAAAAAAGCCGGACAGCATGAGCTGTCCGGCATATTTCAGTAAGGTGATTGGACGAGGAACGGATTACTCCGCATTTTCCTCAACGTAGCGGACGACATCGCCCACCGACTGGAGCTTTTCAGCCTCTTCGTCGGGAACGTCGATGCCAAATTCTTCTTCAAAGGCCATCACCAGTTCGACGGTGTCGAGCGAATCGGCGCCGAGGTCTTCGATGAACTTGGCTTCGGGGGTGACCTGCTCGGGATTCACGCCGAGTTGTTCAACGATGATGTCTCGGACTTTTTCTGTGATGTTTTCTGCCATAGAGAGGGGGTGGGTGAGTGGGGCGGAGCTTTAGCGGCTCACTTTGCTTTGGCAAGGGAAAATCGAGTGTTTTTCCAACGCCCAAAACCAGCCTCATCAGGCACCGTTGGTCGGGGCTTGGGCCTCAGGCGGTGCGGTGTTGACCTTTTCGATCAATTCGCCGCTGAAACGGGAGAGTAGGCGCGTGAGCACCAAGTCGGCCCCGGCGAATTTCAAATCGTCGATGACGGCGCGTTTTTCCGCACCTGACTGGGTGCGATGCCAAGCGTAAGCGAGGCCCTTGTGCTCCCACTTCCGTTTGTCGATGCGGAAGACGTCTGTGAAGGCGATTTTGACGCCCTCAGGAGTGGTCCAGTGGTCAGCCTCAGCACGCAGGGTTTTGCTCCGGTTGAACAGAAGCACGACGCCAGTGATGAGCGCCCCGGCGATGCATCCGTAGCCGAACCAGAACTGCTCGGCGATCTCGCGGTCGCTGTAGAGCTTGGGATCTTCATCCCAGCCGTTCTGGGCGGCATGGCTGACCCACTTCGGCGGCTCGCCCTCGCTGCCGGTGGGCAGGCCTTTCGCTTTCGCTTCGGTGATCCACTGTTCGAGGCTGCCTTCCTGCTTAGCTTTGTCGAAGGACGCAAGGAACTCGGTGGTGAACCATTCCTTCTTCTTCGCGAGAGCGACGGACTTCGGATAGCCCCACACGCCGTCATAAAGGAAAACGAGACCAAAGACGAGCATCAGCCCCGCGAGCATGCCCATGCGGCGGTAATACCAGGGCGTCACACGGCAGATGATGGGGGCGGCGGGATCTGCCGGGCTTGAGAAGGGGGATTCCATGAGGAGTGACTCAATCGCAGCCGCTGGCAGGCGCAACAGCGGATTTTGTGTGACAATGTGCGCACTTTTTTGCAACGTCTCCGTGCTTCTCTTGTGCCGCTTGTCGCGTAAGAGAGAGGCAAACCCCACTCACAACACCATGATCTTCGATCCCTTCTACCTGCTGATCTGCCTTGGCACCACCGCGCTGGCCCTGCTGGCCTCCTGGCGGGTGAAAAGCGCCTACAACCACTACTCCCAAGTTCCGGCCAGTTCCGGCATGTCCGGCGCTGAGATCGCCCGCCGCATCCTCGACCTCAACGGCATCCACGACGTGACCGTGGAATCCACCCACGGCCTGCTAAGCGACCACTACGACCCGACGAACAAACGTCTCGTGCTCTGCGAGGAGAATTACCACGGCAGAAACGTGGCCGCGCTGGGAGTGGCCGCGCATGAGGCCGGACATGCCATCCAGCACCAGCAGCTCTACGCACCGCTGCAGTGGCGCATGGCCGCTGTGGGCATCACCACGATGGCGGGGAATGTCATTCCCTTCCTCGGCATGGGCCTGCTGTATTTCGCCCCACGCGTCGCCATCCCGATCCTCGCGGTGTGCTTTGGCATCGTCATGGTGTTCCAGCTCATCACGCTGCCAGTGGAGTTTGACGCCACCGCCCGCGCCAAGCGCATCCTGGCTCACACCGGTGCCATCTCCCCCGGTTCTGAGACGGTCGCGATGAGCAAGGTGCTGGACGCAGCCGCGCTGACCTACGTCGCGGCCTTCATCAGCTCCCTTGCCACCTTCCTCTACTACGTCATGCACATGCTGGGCGGCCAGCGTGACGAGGAATAAGCGGCGCAGATAAGCTTTCCCCCACGGCGGCGTATGAACCTCATGCGCCGCCTTCTTTTTGCCCTCGCCCTGCCCTGCTTTGCCTGCGCTGATGAGATACCGCCGATCCGTGGACTGAGCCGGACGAACCTGCTGGAATACAAGACTGCCGACGGCACAAAAAAGATCGCCACGACACCCGCCGAGTGGGAGCATCGGCGCAAAGAGGCTTTGGCAGGCTTTCAGCAGATCGCAGGCGCCCTGCCTGGCGCGGAGATGCGCTGCGCGCTCGATCCGCAGGTCATCGAAGAAGCCGACTGCGGCAGCTACGTCCGCCGCTTGATCACCTACACCTCGCAACCGGGCGGCAAGGTGCCAGCTTATCTCTGCATCCCAAAAACAGCGTTGGCTGGAACAAAAACGCCCGCCGTGCTCTGCCTGCATCCGACGGAGAACAACATCGGGCACATGGTCGTGGTGGGGCTTGGCGGCAAGCCGCACCGCCAGTATGCGCAAGAGCTGGCGGAACGCGGCTTTGTGACACTTTCCCCCAGCTATCCTCTGCTGGCCAAGTATCAGCCGGACCTGAAAGCGCTGAACATGCCCAGCGGCACGATGAAAGCCATCTGGGACAACCTGCGTGGCCT
>CAXNGR010000395.1:0-4880 GCA_964201265.1 Verrucomicrobiaceae bacterium | reverse complement strand
TAAAATCTGCAAGGATGAACCCACAAACGCTTCAGTTCCAATGTGATTTTTGTCACACCGTGCTGACAGTGCCAGCTCAGATGGCTGGTATCTCGGGTCCATGTCCGCAGTGTGGTCAGACAGTCACATCTCCCCAGCACGCAGCCCCCTCGCCTGTCAGTGCCGCGCCGCAGTGGCCCCCGGCACCCGCACAACCACCTGTCTGGCAGCCTCCTCAGGCGACACCACCTCCACAGGTATCGCCAACAGCCGGAACTCCGGAAGGCAGCTTTGGCGGCGCACTCGCTGCTTCTGGCCTACCACCCAAACGTGCTCCCGGTCAACCACCCCTGACGGCGAGCTTGGGTGGAGCCACACCGCCATCATGGGGAGCACCCGCAGCTACATCAATGGCTCCTGCTCAGATGAGCATGCCTGCTGGCAGCGCTGGTTCCCTGCCCAATCAATCCCGACTTATTCCAGGTGCTCCTGCTTTGCCAAACATGATGCAGGGCGGCAGTTCTCCAGCCCATGTGGGCATGATGTCTCCCCTGCAAGGAGCATCGCTTCTTGGTCGCGAAGTTTCTGGCGCTGCATCCACGCCTGTGACGCAGCAGCTTCACACTCCTAGCGCGCCTTCGCTCAGCCTGGGAGGGGCGAAAGATCACTCGCTCCCGGTTTCTCCTCTTCCCTCAAGCGCTGCGCGGAATATCGCGGAGTTGCGGACGCCTCGCGGGACCAACTTCATCCGCTTGGCTTTCGCGGCTTTGTTCATGCTTGGCTTCCTCGGCTTGGTTGGTTTCCTATTGAAAGATTACCTTCCAGAAAGCATCCACACGTTGCTGACACAAGAGGAGCCTGATGAAGTCGCTCCCACCGTGCCCGAATTAGCGGCTTCGAAAAACCCTGTTCCACCGCTGGTCTCAGTTGGGAAGGCACCAGACGCGCCAGCCATGCCTGTCACACCGCCCGATCCTGTGATGACAGAATCCAGCCGTCCGGCAGGATTGATGAAAACTCCTGGTTTTGACCCCACGGAAACCATCGGCGGAAACAATCCCGTGGTTGAGCAGCCCATGGGCGTCACACCGCCAGTCCCGGTCATCGCGTCAGTCACGCCACCGGAAATGACGGCCACCCGAACTGCCATCATCCAAGAGGCGACAATGCCTAGCGCCAGCGCTTCAGAGCCAACGCAGACGACCAACACGGTTGATGTGAACAGCCCGCCTGAGGCCGCATCCGCCACTGAGTCACTCAAACAGTTCCTTGCGGCCCCATCCCTCAAAGAACGCTTGAAATACACTCTGGGTGCCGAGCACATGCAGCCGCTCATGGAGCGCTATTACAAGCACTCTGCGGACGGCCCCGTCACGGTGGATCGCATCGAATTCATCCGCATCGACCCCAATCCCGAGCTTGGTGCCGGACGGCACTGCATTTTCAGCCTCGAAAACAAAACCTGGGAGTTTCCTGTGCCGGTGATGCTCGAAGAGCAAAAGGACGGCTTCAAAGTGGACTGGCTTGCGTTTGTCGAGTTCAAAGACCGTGTGCTGGAGAAGTTTCTCCAGACTTATCAGGAAGGGGAACCGGCTCGATTCCATGTCGGCATCATGCGCCATCATTACTTCGAGGACAATGTGCCCAATCTTGACCGCAAAGACGCTTTTCGCGTCAGTCCGGCTCCTCCCAACACCTTCCAAGGCCACGTCTTTCTCGACAAAGAATCTCCCCTGGCCCGTGAATTACGCGGCCGTCTGCCTTGGGAAACCCACGTTTGGGCCATTGTTGAGCTTGAATGGAAAAAACTCGGGACTCAGCAGTGGGTGGAACTCAGCGCCATGCCGCAGATGCATTGGTACTCTCTGCCGGTCGAGTCCAAGCCCATCAAAACCACTCAAAAAATCTCTGGTTCGGAGGAAATGCCCCCGGGTATCTCCAAGAACGGCAAAAGCAGTGGAAAATCTTCCAGCAGCAACATGCCGCCGCCGGGCATCTCGAAATCGACTCCAGATTTGCCAACAACCATCAGACGTCCGCTGCCTATTGGCAGATAACACGTCGTCAGAGCGCCGGGACACCCCTCGCGCCCTCAGGTTAGTTCGAGTCGTCCTGTGCTGTCACCCACACGTTCGGCCGGAACACCCATGCGATCCAGCATGCTGAGGTACAGATTCGTCATCGGCGTATCCGTGGGCAGCACGGTTCGCTTGCCATGCTTTAGCGTGCCGCAGCCACCGCCTGCAAACAGAATCGGCAGGTTGTTGTGATTGTGCCGGTTGCCGTCCGAAATGGCCCCGCCGAAGACGATCATTGAGCTATCGAGCAGTGTGCCGTCACCTTCTTTGATCGACTTCAACTTGTCCAGGAAGTAACCGAACTGACGCAGGTAGAACCGGTCGATTTTCGCGATCTTCGCCAGCTTCTGCGGATCACTTTGATGATGTGAGAGGGAGTGATGCGCGTCGGGCACCCCGAGATCGGGGAAGCTGCGGTTGCTGCCATCATGCGCCAGCATGAAAGTGGCAAGACGGGTCGTGTCCGTCTGGAAAGCCAGCGTGAGCAGGTCAAACATCACCCGGATGTGCTCCTCGTAAGATTCCGGGATGCCCTCCGGCACCTTCATATCTGGCATCTGCGACTGAAATTTCTCCGCGCGCTCAATCCTCTGCTCTAAATCGCGGACAGAAGAAAAATACTCGTCGATCTTCCGACGATCAGCCGCCCCCACCTTGGCTTGCAGCGACTTCGCCTCTCCCAGCACCGTGTCGAGGATGCTTTTTTGCAGGCGGCGGTCGCGCGACGCGTCCGCACCACTGCCAGCCGAAGCACCGAGGCCAAACATGCGTTCAAACACCAGACGTGGATCCATCTCCGGCGCCATCGGCATGGTTTCATTCTTCCAAGCCAGATTGTATTGGTAAGCGCAGGAGTAGCCGGAATCGCACTTGCCAGAGCTGCGCTGGCCGTCAGTGCTGAGCTCCAGGGATGCCAAACGCGTGAGATGGCCGATCTTTTGCGCCGCGATCTGATCCACCGAGATGCCAAGCTGGATGTCCGAGCCAGCCGTCTTTTTCGGCTGGCAGCCGGTGAGGAAAGTCGCCACCGCACGGGCATGGTCGCCACCACCGTTGCCATGGGAATGCGCCCAGTCCTGCATCAGACCGGAGATCATCGTGAAATCATTGCGGTTCTTTTCGAGTTCCGTGAGCGACGGGGAAAGCGCATAGCTTGTGCCTTCTCCCGTGGGAAACCACTCGTTCACATTCACACCGTTCGGGATGTAGAGCCACGCAGCGCGCAGTGGCTTCACGGCTGCCTTCGGAGCCTCGGCTGCAAAGGATCGCGCTCCCAGCGACTCCAGGAACGGCAATGTGATCAGACTACCCACACCGCGCAGAATGTGGCGACGGCTGGAAGAATGAGCTGCTAGGGAGGTTTGATGGAATTCATTCATGATGGAAAACTACGAGAACACCGAAAGAAACTTTCGTGCCATGGAACAGCATCCATTACGCCTCGACCGGCGAAAGTAGTTGAAATTCAGAGGTGGCACAGCCCGATTAGTGGCCCTCTGCAAACCCCACCACAAAAAAACATGAAGCACACCCGCCTCCTCATCACCTCCCTCGCCTTCTTCTCGCTTTCCGCCTTGGCCCAGGATGCGGATGTCGCCACCATCGAGCTCAAGCCGCACGCCCAGAACCCGCTTGGTTATGACAAGACCGAGCTCAGCGTCAAAGCAGGCCAAAAAGTGAAGCTCACGCTCAACAACACCGGGAGCATCGCCCCGCAGCCGCACAACTTCCTTCTCGTCAAGCCCGGCAAGCTCGACGCCGTCGGCGCTCTTGCCAACGCCATGCTGGCCGATCCTCAAGGCATGGCCAAGAGCTACATCCCCGAAGCGGCCAAGCCTGACCTCCTGGCCAACACCAAACTGGTGCAGCCCAATCAGACCGAGACCATCGAATTCACCGCCCCAGCCGAAGAGGGTGACTATCCTTACCTCTGCACCTTCCCTGGCCACTGGCTGCTCATGCGCGGCGTGATGCACGTCACGAAGTAAACGTCCTTCCCACCAACCATCCTATGAAACACCTCTTCACCACACTCCTCGCGGCCTTCGTGCTGTCCTCAGCGGTTCACGCGCAAGACGCCAAACTTGAAGTCGCTGGCCTCACCTTCAAAATCGAGGCGCCCTGGGCCTCCGTCGAAAGCACGGGCATGTTCCGCGCTGGCACGCTCAACGCCAAAGTGGAAGGCTTGGAGAAGCCTCTTGAGGCCATCTTCTACCACTTCCCTGGCCCGGGCGGTGGTGGCGGTGTACAGGCCAATGTGGATCGCTGGCTCGGCCAGTTCGCCACCAAGCCCGAATCAAAAACGGAGGAGATCGACGCTGGCGGCAAAAAGATCACTCTCGTGACCGCTACCGGCACCTACAACGACGGCCCTCCTATGGGAGCCAAGACTCCGCGTGAAAACTACACCCTCATCGCTGCCATCGTGCCCACTGAAGACTCCAACATCTTCATCAAACTCGCTGGACCGAAAGACGCCATCGCCAAGCTGGCCGAAGGCTTCAAGAAAATGGCAGGCAGCCCGTTTGTGAAGTAGTTAAGGCACCTCAAAGAGTTCGATCCAATCATTCAAAGCGGATGGCCTTGCCATCCGCTTTTTTTATTCGTTGAGAAAACGACATTTGCCTGGGAGAAGCCGGGCATTCAGCACACCGTGGCACAGGGCATGGACAAATCGAAAACCGAGTTGGCATGGGCGATGCTAAATCAATCTCTCGGAGTCCATCCAACTAATGACTTATGCTCAAACACACACCTACCCGAAACAGGAGCGGCATTGCCTTGGCAGCCCTCGCCGCAATCACATCCATTGCATTCAGCCTC
>CAXNGR010000394.1:0-4883 GCA_964201265.1 Verrucomicrobiaceae bacterium | reverse complement strand
GTTGCAGCGCACGATGTAGTTCCCGCCTTTGAAGCGTCCGTCCCACAGACCGTCACGCGTCGGCTCGTCTGCCTGGCCTTGCTGTTGCTGCTGCCCTCCCTGGCCGGTGGTGTTCTGGCCAGGGGCAGTTTGCGCATGCAATGAGGCGGCAAACAGCAAGGTGATGACGGTGAGAAGTGTTTTCATGGTGATGGATGAGAGTCGAAAGGCTAGCACGAACCCGGCAGGGTTGAACAACCCTTTCTTTGGCGGAACGTTTCCCTCGAAGACAGCGGAGGCCGGAAAGGCCCATCCGCGAAAGTGGCATCATCCATTCAGTTTCCGTCGTGGGTGGCGTACTTTATCTTCGAAACCATACCCCACGCTCACCATGTTCAAATTCACAGACAAAGGTTCCGTCACCACCTGCGATGGCGTGACACGCCGCGATTTCCTCTCCGCCGGTGCTTTGAGCGCCATCGGGCTCACGCTGCCGAGTTTTGCCAAATTGAAGGCCGAGGGCCGCGTGGACCCGAAAAAGAGCAACAAGGCCTGCATCATGATCTTCAACCTCGGGGCACCGAGCCAGCAGGATCTCTGGGACATGAAGCCGGATGCGCCGAGCGAGATTCGCGGGCCGTTCAAACCGATCCGCACGAAGAGCAATGCCTTCGAGATCTCCGAGATCCTGCCGCTGCACGCGAAGATCGCGGACAAGTTTAGCCTTGTTCGCTCCTGCTATCACACCGCCGCTGCGGTGCATGACACCGGGCATCAGATGATGCAGACAGGCCGTCTTTTCACTGGTGGAGTGAACACCCCGCACGTCGGCAGCGCTCTCGAATTTCTCCAAGGCCGCCGCAGCGATCTACCGGCCCACATCATCCTGCCGGAGACGATGGGCCCCACGGGTGGCAACATGCCGCATGGGCAGGACGCGGGCTTCCTCGGCAAAGCGTATGATCCCTTCGTCCTGAACGCGAATCCGTCCGAGAAGGATTTCAAAGTGCCCGATTTGCTGCCGCCGAAGGAAATCAGCGAGGTGCGAATGGAGCGCCGCCGCGAAATGCGCGAGCTGGTGGACAGCAGCGTGCGCAATTTCGAATACAGCGAGCAGGCGAAGCTCATGGATTCCAATTTCGAGTCCGCCTACCGCATCATGACCAGCACGCAGGCTCGCGAGGCCTTCGATCTCACCAAGGAGCCGCTCAAAGTGCGCGAGCGCTACGGTTTGAACCGCTTCGGCCAGAGCTGCTTGCTCGCGCGTCGCCTCGTCGAGCGTGGCGTGCGTTTCGTCACTGTGAACACCTTCATCACCGTGTTTGGCGAGATCACCTGGGACATCCACGGCTCCAAACCCTTCACCAGCATCGAAGGCATGCGCGACATCGTCGCGCCGATGTATGACCAGGGCTACAGCGCCCTGATTGAGGATCTTTTCCAACGCGGCATGCTCAACGACACCATGGTCACCTGCCTCGCCGAATTCGGCCGCACGCCGAAGATCAATCCCGCCGGCGGTCGCGACCACTGGCCGAACTGCTGGACGGTCAATTTCGCCGGCGGCGGCGTCAAAGGCGGCGAAGTCATCGGCAAATCCGACGACATCGGCGGCTACCCCACCGAGCGCCCCGTCGCCCCGAAAGAAATCGTCGCCACCATCTACCAAGCCCTCGGCGTCGATCTCCACACCGAACTCCCCGGCCCGCAGGGCAGACCCTATCCAGTCGTCGATTTCGGCACGCAGGCGATCAAGGAGCTGTTTGCGTAAATCATTGGAGCGCGGACGCCCTCGTCCGCTTTCACCAAAACAACGGCACGCCGTAAGCCGGAAACTCCGAATCACACGCCACCAAATGAAACCCGCCCGTCAGCGCCTGAGCAATGATCATCCGGTCAAAAGGATCGCGATGATGCATGGGCAGGCTGTCGAGCTTCAGAATGTCGTCGTAGCTGATCGAAAGCAGGCGCAGACGGTTCACACGGCTTTCCTGGTCGATCAGATCGGCCAGCGGAGCGCCCAGCGTCAGCTTGCCGAGCTGGATTTTGATTTGAAGTTCCCACACACTCGCATGGCTGAGCCAGATTTGATTCGAGCGGTCGCTCAGCGTCTGCCGGACATGGGCGGGCAGCTTCGGGCTGTTGTCGTTCCACCAGATGAAGGCGTGCGTGTCGAGCAGGTAGTTCATGCGTCGCGGCCCAGCCAGAATTCGTCAGGCAGCGGAGCATCGAAGTCGTCCGCCACCTGCCACTTGCCCTTGCCGAGGCCGGAAACTCGCGGGCCGTCGGCGTTCGCATGGTTATCGACCGAAAGCTCCGCCTTGAGCCAGCTCAGCAGCGAACGCTTCTCCGCCGCCGGTAGTCCCGCCGCTGCGATCTCGATTTCAGCCAGTGTGCTCATGCTGGCATCTTAATTTCCGCCCCTGATTCATGCAACTCCGCATCTCCAGCCTTCTTTTTGCTGTCCTGGCCGCTACCTCGGCTGCCGCCGAAGTCCCCTCCTTCCGCAACACCATCCAGCCCATCCTCACCCGCTACGGCTGCGCCATGGGTGCCTGCCACGGTGCAGCCGCAGGACAAGGCGGCTTCCGTCTCTCCCTTCGTGGTTTTGATGACGAGGGCGACTGGCTTTCGATCACGCGCAGTGCGAACGGGCGTCGTCTCACGCTGGAAGATCCGGCGCGGAGTCTTTTTCTGCTCAAAGCCGTCAAAGCGGTGCCGCACAAGGGTGACAAGCGCTTTGAGGTGAACTCGCCGGAATACAAGGCCATCGCGGATTGGATCGCGGCGGGGGCTCCGGGGCCGAAGGCGGATGATCCGCGCATCGTGTCGCTGAGTGTGGCGCAGCCGCATCTCGTCACGCAGGCCGGCAAGAGCCTGCAGCTCAAAGTGATCGCGAAATTCAGCGACGGGCACAGCGAGGACGTGACGCGCTGGTGCAAATACAACGCCACCAACGCCAGCGTGGCCACCGTCGATGACAACGGCCTCATCAAGACCACGGGCAGCGGTGAGGCAACGGTCAGCGCCTGGTACCTGAGCCTGCTGAGCGTGACCACCGTCACCGTGCCGCAGCCGAACAAGCTCGAACCTGCCGCCTTTGCCGTGCTCAAGCCGCGAAACTTCATCGACGAGCATGTTTCCACGAAACTGCGCGAGCTGAATATCCCGCCGTCAGATCGGGCGAGCGATGCCGAATTCATCCGACGTGCCTTTCTCGACACCATCGGCGTTTTGCCCACGACCAATGAAGCTCGCGCATTCCTTACCGACAAAGCGGCCGACAAGCGCGACCGCCTCATCGACACGCTTTTGAAACGGCCCGAGTTCGTCGATTACTGGTCACACCGCTGGAGCGATCTACTGCTCGTCAATGGCGACAAATTGATGCCTGAGGCCATGTGGGCCTACTACAACTGGATTCGCCGCCACGTCGCCGCGAACACGCCATGGGACGCCATGGTGCGTGATCTGCTCACCGCCAGCGGCAGCACGCTGGAGCATGGCGGCGGCAATTTCTTCGTCCTCAACGACGAGCCCACTAAATGCGCCGAAACCGTCAGCGTGGCCTTCATGGGCACCTCCATCGCCTGCGCGAAGTGTCACAACCACCCGATGGAAAAATGGACGCACGATCAGTACTATGCCTTCGCGAACCTCTTCGCCCGCATCCGGTCCAAAAACGGCACACAGGCCAATGAACGCGTGCTTTTCAGCGACACGCAGGGCGAGATCATCACGCCACTCACCGGCAAAGCCCAGCCACCGCGCCCGCTCGATGCCTTGCAGCCCGTCTCGATGACCTCCACCGAGGATCGACGCATCACGCTCGCGAACTGGCTCACCAGCGCCGACAACAAACTCTTCCAACGCGCCATCGTGAACCGCGTGTGGACAAACTTTTTCGGCAGCGGACTCGTCGAGGCCGTCGATGACCTCCGCGTCACCAATCCCGCCAGCAACGAACCGCTCTTCGCCGCCGCGTGCGAGCATCTCGTGCGGCAAAAATTCGACCTCAAGGCCCTCATGCGCACCATCCTGCAAAGCGAGACCTACCAGCGCAGCAGCATCACCCTTCCCGAAAACATCACCGACCTCCGCTACGGCTCGCACTACGTCCCGCGCCGACTGAAGGCCGAGGTACTGCTCGATACCGTGTCCCAAGTCACCGCCGCGCCCACCACCTTCAAAATTGATCGCCGCAACGCCAATCGCGGCACCGCCGACGCCTACCCCATGGGCTTCCGCGCCCTGCAACTGCCCGACAGCAACATCGCCAGCTACTTCCTCAAAAGTTTCGGCCGCGCCGACCGCGTCGCCACCTGCGAATGCGAGCGCACCAACGAACCCAGCATGGCCCAGGCCCTCCACATCGCCAACGGCGACACCCTGAACCAAAAGCTCGCCCAAAAAGATAACCGCCTCGACGCCCTTCTCACCAGCCAGCAGCCCGATGCCAAGATCATCGAAGAAGCCTACCTCCTCACCCTCACCCGCGCCCCCACCGCTCACGAACTCGAAAAAGCCACCGCGATGCTCGCCACCGCCAAACCCGAAGATCGCCGCACTACGCTGGAAGATCTCTTTTGGAGCCTCATGAGCTCGAAGGAGTTTTTGTTTAATCACTGAAGAGTCCCATTTTGTGACCCGGCTTCTCCACTACCTCCTTGGATTCGTTCTTGCCCTCCTGGGCGGTGGATACGTTTTGCTGCTCGTTTCGAATGATGGTCGAATGTTGTTTGTGGCTGCTGTCTATTTGGCCATCCTCGTTGGACTATTCGTCGCCTCTTCATACAAGGGTTGGTTCAGTCGCTTCTCGACAGGCTTTTCAGTTGGAAGCGCAGGGATCGCAGGACTGACGAGTTATGGTTATCTACTGCCGAGCCTGTTTGTGATGCTTTTTG
>CAXNGR010000393.1:0-4890 GCA_964201265.1 Verrucomicrobiaceae bacterium | reverse complement strand
GACGATGCTCCCATGACTCCCATGGCACTGCCCGAAAGGGCACGAATAAAATCACGTCGTCCGCGAAGGGGAGTCGGAGAGGTATGCTCGGAGCACTCCGGGCAGATGGGTTGATGAACAAAGGCGGTGGCGGATGATGGATGCGATTTCATGGCGGAATCTTATACCGATTCTGATGTTCGCATCTTGCCGAGGTTGATGGTAGGCCGGTAGGCCGCATTCACAGACCTTGAATCAGAGCCATGACCCCGAGCTAATGAAGATTCTCGCCAAGCACTCAATTTCGTTAAACAACATGGTCGGGCTGGCGAGATTCGAACTCACGACCTCTTGCACCCCATGCAAGCGTTCTACCAGGCTGAACTACAGCCCGACCTATGTTTGACGTTCTCTCCAGTGGTACCGTGTTGGGGTGGCTGCCAGTTGGAGAGGGGCGCATTCTGGAGCAGAGCGTTTTGAATGCAACGAGATATTCGTCCGCGAAAGCATGAAAAATGCGGGAGGCCTTCCGGCCCCCCGCATTCGCAGCAACAACGTATGGCAAAGACTCAGCGCACTCTGCGGCGGCGCAGGGCGATGAACGCCACACCGACCAAGCCGAGCATGGCGCGCGAAGGCTCGGGGACGGAGTAAACGCCGATTCCGTTCGTGACTTCGAAACCTGTCACCAGCATCGCGGACCCGGATGGGCTGTTAGCAGCGGAGATGAAAACCATGCTCTCTGGAGACACGAGTCCGTTGGCCGCGTTGACCGAAGAGGCCGGAATGTAGCCGATATGCGACGGGTTGTTCGGATCGGTGATGTTGTAAACCAGGATGCCGTTCTGCCGCTCTAGGCCGACGAAGGCGAGCATGTCCGAGCCAAACTGGCCGATGGTGAGTGCCTCGGGCTCCGGCCCCTTATTGTCGGAACGTGTGTCTGTGTCGGTGGCCACGCCGTTGTTGGTGTTGTGAAACGTGGGGTCGAGTCCAAGCAGCAATCCTTCGAGGCTGCCGCTGTCCCACACGAGGGCGCCGGTGTCAGCATTCCAGATGGAGAAGGAGCGCGTGCCGATCATGATGGCTTCGTCGATCTTGCCGTCACCCGCCACACCACCGTTGGCCCCGTTGTCGCCGTCAACGCGGCTGACATCCAGACGACCGAGGCCTGTGGTGTTATCGCGAATGCCTGTGGCCGAGTTCGGAAAAACATTCGTGATGTCCAGCAAGTTATTCATGCTGTTGGCACCGCCAGTGTCCCCCAAACGGTTCACATCCCCATCATCCGGGCGGGCGTCACCTTCGTTGACCGAGATGATGTAGTTGGTGCCAGCGGTGGTGAAGCCTTGGATGGTGTCCGGCATCGGCAGCCCTTTCACCACATCATTAATGTTGGCTCCATCCAGATCGGATGCGTCGATGGTCTGGGTGATCGTGCCCAGGCTGTTGATCGCTGTCCATTTGCTCGTGGTGAGGTCAAAGGTGGCGATGGCATTGTTTTCCTGAAGGGAGACATGCAGCTTGTCGCCGATCTGGGTAAGGAACTCAGGCTCGATGCCCTTGAAGAAATCGGGGTCATTGTAAACAGCCGCCGAGTTGAAATTCGGCACAAGGCTATTGGTGCCGCCGGCCGTGCCAGTCGGGAGTGCCGCAATGCTAGTGTTGCGCACACCTTGAAGGGTGACGCCGGAGCCAAGGTTCGCGCTGGAGAAGTCAAACGTGCTCACATCACCCGCTGTGATGTTGGTGCCATTCACATCTGCCAGGGTGTTGATGCCAGCGAGATCAATGATGCTGATGGAGCCTGGCGCGTTACCTGTGGTAAAGGGATTGGGATTGGCCACGCTGCCATTGAACTCGCCCTCATTGACGACGAACAGCTTGCTGCCGTCGGCGGAGAACTTCACGCTGTCCGGGTGGAAACCCACATCCAGTGTCACCAGCGCCGCTGGATTGCGGTAGTCAAAGAAGGCCACCTTGCCGGCGGTGGTGGTATTGGCGCTCGGAATGAGCGACACCGCACCCCAGCCGCGACCGAGCGGGTCCACGGACACTGAGCTGGCCCCGTTCCAGTTGGCAGTCGCGCCAAAGGTGGAACTGAGATCGACAAAACCGCGCTCGGTGAGACTGGCATTCGAGCCGAGTGTCAGCACCTGCACGCCGAAGCTGCCGCCGGTATTGTCGCCCACGGTGCTGAGCAGCGTATTCATGTCAGTGTTGTAGGCCAGGATTTCAGCGCCGCCAGCGCGTGCGCCGTCGGTGGTGTTGTAGGCGTTCAGCAGTGTGAAGGCCTGCGCGTTCATCGCCGCGAGTAGCGATGCAAGAGTGAGTGCAAGTACTTGGTTTTTCATGAGGGGAGTGTGGGAGAGCGCGGCTCTTTTAGCCGACTGCGCCACGCTGTCGAAGCGCCGAGAGTTACAATTCCGCCATGTGGCAATTACGACACCATCACGCGTTTGAAGCGTCTGCTTCCAGAGCCACCAGATGAGGTTTACCATGGCCCGTCGTAGCTCTTACTCCAGTCTTCCCATTCAGCGCCGACGTTCGCGCGGCCCCATCATCATCACGGTCTTGGTCGCCTTGGTGGCACTCGTCCTTGTCACTCGGATGATGAGCAGTCTGACGCAGGCAGTGGCAGACGAAGACGAGCTTCTCTCCAGCCTCGAAAAAGCCGCTACAGTGCTTCAAGAGGGGAAAAAAGAGGAGGTCATGCCTCCAGAGAAAACTACTGTTCATGACGAAGCCGCCTCAGCCGCCGCCAAGACGATTCCAGTCGAGAAAAAAGCCGCCGTGACTCAGCCCTCCATGCCAGAAGCCATGGCCGCCGATAAAGTGCGCGAGGAGTTTGAAAAGGCCGCCACGGTGCTGCGAAAATACTTCCAGTCTCCCTCCGACGAGGCGCTGGCGGCGCTGCTGCGTCATCCGGATCAGTCCATGCCGCGTCACCGCATTTGGTCGCAGAAAAATCGCATCGTGCCCGCCGTGCCGCTGCGCATCGGTCCTCAGTTCGGCACCGCAGGCAGCTTGCTGGTCACACCGGTGAAAATGGTCGATGGCAGCAGTCGGCTGGCCGCTCTGGAAAAGACGGAAGCAGGCTACCGCCTCGACTGGGAGAGCTTCAGCGCCTGGGGGGAGTCACGCTTTGCCGATCTGCCTCAACTCAGCGCGGAAAAACCGGCCCTGTTGCGCGTCACCGTCAAGCCCTCCACCGCCACTGCGCCTGTGGAGGGAGCGCTATCCTTCACGCTCACTCACCCGGATGAGCGCTCCACCCTGGCGGCCTATGCTATGCCTGAGTCTCTCAGTGTTTCACCTGCCGCGCGCAAATTACGCGATGCAGGTGGCGGCATGTTCACCCTGCTGCTCACCATGAGCGCCGAAGATGTGAAAAACGGCTGGGCAAACATCCACTCCGTCGTCTCCACCGGTTGGGTCACGGAAATGGCGGAAAAGGAATGAAGCTGGCTGTCGCCACGAGGCTTGCCATTGCCATCACACTCTCGTAAAACGTGCGGTAAATCACACCGCATGGTCACCATCACGATCCAGGAACTCACCAAACGTTTCAGCGGCACTGTCGTTTTGAGCAGCGTGGATCTACAAATCCAAGCTGGAGAGCTGTTTTTCCTGCTTGGACCCAGCGGTTGCGGCAAAACCACGCTGCTGCGCCACATCGCTGGCTTCTACACGCCCGAAGCTGGAAAGATCTGGTTCGATGACGAAGACGTGACACGTCTTCCCGCACACAAACGTGGCACGGGCATGATGTTTCAAAGCTACGCGCTCTGGCCGCATCTCAACGTCGCGCAAAACGTCGCGTTCGGGCTCGAAGAACGGAAGCGTCCACGCAAGGAGATCGAGCACCGCGTGGCAGAAGCGCTTTCGCAGGTCAAACTCGACGGCCTCGGCTCTCGCAAAATCCAGCAGCTCTCCGGCGGGCAGCAGCAACGCGTCGCACTGGCCCGTGCGCTCGTCATTCGTCCCAAATGCCTCCTGCTGGATGAACCGCTCTCCAACCTTGATGCCAAACTGCGTCTGGAGATGCGCGGCGAAATCAGAAGCATCTGCAAACAGCACGGTCTCACGGCGATCTATGTCACGCATGATCGCGATGAAGCGCTCAGCATGGCGGACCGCATGGCGATCATGGATGCGGGCAAGATCGCTCAAGTCGGCACGCCCACCGAGGTCTATCGCAATCCTGCCACGCGTATGGTGGCTGAGTTCATCGGCGAAACCAATTTCGTTGAAGGTCGTGCGCTTCGAGAGAGCAGTTGGGCGGGCTATTTCGATGTGGAAACAGCCTTCGGCGTGCTGCGTGGTCGCACCAACGACAGCACCTGGCAGCCATCCCCGGGCCAACCGGTCGTCTTGAGCGTTCGACCCGAGGCGATGACCTTCGCCAACCTCACCGACTCCACGAATCGTTTCCCCGGCCACATCATCGACACCACTTACCTCGGCCCCACCGTGCAATACCTCCTTCAGGTGCAGAACGGCCCGCTCATGAAGGTGTGTGAAATTAACCCGCAAGAAATCCGCCCGCCTTCCGAGGAGGAATCCCGCGCCATGGCGGGAATGAACGACGTGGTGATTCTGCGCAAATGAAAGCAGTGCTTCAACATCCGCGCTCGCAGGCCGTGCTCGCATGGGCGCGGCAGTGGCGCAAGGAACTCGTCGTCGTTCTGGCGATGCTGCTCACCATGATTGGTCCGTTTCTGCTCAAACCTTCGCAGAGCACCGCGCCCACACGCTACGACCGCCGCCTCGTCATCATCTCGCCGCATCATGACCGCATCCGAGAGGAGTTTGGTCATGCCTTCGCCCAGCATTGGAAGCAGGGCACCGGACAGACGCTTTACATCGACTGGCGCGTCCCCGGCGGCACTTCCGAGATCGCCATGCTCATCA
>CAXNGR010000392.1:0-4892 GCA_964201265.1 Verrucomicrobiaceae bacterium | reverse complement strand
AGCCAGCGGCGCTGGGTGCCGTTGTCGTAGAGCCAGTGGGTGAGGTAGAGGCCGTTGCTGTGCAGGAGCACTTGGTCGGCGCTGGCCGCCGTGGTGCCTCCCTGAAAGCGGGCGGGGTCGAAAACGTCGGAGAGAATGACGTGTGGATGAATGCTGAGGCGAGCTTTGGCCCATTCGATGGCGGTGGGCGAGATCGTTTGATGTGGTGAGTTGAGGGCGAACAGGCAAGCGCTGGCGGTGATGCTCTGCAATTCAACGCGATGCCCAGCATGGGGACCGCCAGTGATCTCAATGTAGTAGGGGAAGGTGGGTTCGGTCGCGTCGGCGAGGGCGCTCTGGGCGCTCAGGGTGATGCCAGTGGCGCTGGCGCTTTGCACCGCGCCAGTGAAGACGGGAGCGTGGGTCAGATTGAGGCCGAAGCTTTGGATGCCGGCACGGGGCGCGATGCTCTGCCAGCCGACGGGGCTGGTGGCAGCGCTGGTGCCATCGCTCTGCGTGACGCGCAGGCGCACGATGCCGCTGGAGAGGTTCTGGCCGCTGAGGGCTTGCAGATTGGACCACGTCACACGCTCG
Organism: Verrucomicrobiaceae bacterium; assembly: GCA_964201265.1. GTDB lineage: Bacteria > Verrucomicrobiota > Verrucomicrobiia > Verrucomicrobiales > Verrucomicrobiaceae > Prosthecobacter. The sequence goes on along the minus strand of CAXNGR010000392.1, from coordinate 4,319 downwards.
CGGCCATCACCGAGATTCACGATGATCGGCGCAAGTGCGAGTGGCTGCCAGTTGCGCAGGTCGCGGGTGCTTTCGAGGGTGAAGGTGAGGCCGCTTTGGCCTGCGGGGCGCAGCAACACGGCATCGACGGCAGCGTGATCTCGACGCACGAGCCGTAGGCCTTCTTCCGGCTGGGTGACGCCGCCGTTGTTTGAAAGACCGAGGGCGCGGCTGAGCAGAGCATCATTCGTGATGGGGATGAGGTTCTGGGCAAGCGTCATGCTGGTAGGCGTCGTCGGGGCCGCGAGTGGACGCAGGGCGCTGGAGGGCACGGCGCTGAAGGGGATGCCTGGGCCTTCCCAGAACAGCCGAGCCACTGCGCCACCGGTGTTTTCGTAGTACTCCACTTTGATGGCTACGGGCACACCGGCCTGAAGAGTGCGCGTGATGGTCAGCCAGTTCTCCCCATGATCCATCCAGTCGTCAGTGACGAGCACGCCATTGAGCCAGAGGCGCATGCCGTCGTCACAACGGGTGATGAAATCAAACGCACCAGTGGCAGGCGGGACGAGGCTGCCCTGCCAGCGCACGCTGAAGCCGTCGGCAGGCAGCCCGGCGGCGGGTGCGCCGCTCCAGGTGAAGTCGATGTTTGCATCCACGCGGCTGAGGGCGAGCTGGCCGAAGTTTTTGCCGATGTAATAGTCCGCCGTGAGGCCGTTCGCGACCACCGGGGGCGGTGTGTAGGCCACGGTGAGCGTGTTGGAGGCGGTGTTGCCATTGCCAGCGGCATCCTGCGCGGCATTGGCTGGCAAGGTGACGATCACATTGCCTGCGGCTGCCGGTGTCACGGTGGCGGACCAGACCGCGCCTGCCGCAGAGAGCGCGGTGACGCTGCCGTTGGTGACGCTGCCGTTGGTGACGCTGAACTCGGAGGTGAGCAGGCCGCTGACGCTTTCACTGAAGGTGGTGGTGACGACGAAGGGAGCGGTGACACTGGTGGCCGAAGTGCTCAGCGCGACGGTGGGCGGTGTGGTGTCGCTGGAGCCGGAGTTCACGGTCAGGACATTGGAGGCGAGGTTGCCGAGCGCGGTGCTGTCTGTTGCGGCATTGGCAGGCACGCTGATGGTGACGGGACCTGGCGCGGTGGGGGTCACGGTGAAGGTGTAAGTCGTGCCGCTGCCGCTGAAACTGGCCTTGGTGCCGTTCGTCACCGCGACATCGCTCAACGCGAAGCCGGAGGCGGATGAGTTGAAGATGGCGGTCACGTTGAAGGCACCAGTGACGGTCGTGGCCGGAGTGCTGAGCGCGAGCGTGAAGGGCAGGGGCGCGGCGGCGGGCGCGTCGTCGATGCTGGAGACGAAGGCGACGAGCTTGGTCATGTCAGCGGCAGACAGAGCGACGCCCTGATGCGCGGTGATGGCCTCGGCGAGCGTGGCGGCGGAGCCATCATGCAAATACGGCGCGGTGGCCCAGGCACCACGCAATGAAGGCACATCAAGGCCGGTGAGCGCCGCGCCGAGGCGTGTGCCGCTGGAGGGCTTGAGCGTGCCGATGTTGGCGAAGACATTGAGCGCGCTGCTGGTGAAATTCGTGCCGCTGTGGCAGGCCGCGCAGTTTTGCGTGCGGAAAATCTGCTGCCCGGCGGTGGCCTCCGTGCTCAAGCCGCCGCTGCTGGTGCGGCTGGGGCTGGTGCCGTTGGTGGTGAGTGATTTCACATACGCGGTGAGCGCGTCGAGGTCGGCGCTGCGGCCCGCGTTGGGCGTGCCGAGCGGCGCATGTGGAGAACCGCTGGCGATGAGGCCGGTGCCGTCGGCCAGAGCGCGAATCTGGCCCTCAAAGTCCTGCACCTCGTCGAAGTTGCCGCTCCAGTGCAGCATGCCGTGATTGCCATGGCCTTTGAGCGTGAGGGTGTTGCGCAAACCTTCGCCAAAGCCGGTCAGATCCCACACCCGACCGTCCTGGCCGCCGTCATTGTGGCAGGTGGCGCAGCTCATGTACTCCTGCAGCGCGAGACGCGCGTCCTTGGCATCATAGAAGAGCTTTTTGCCCTGCAAGACCTGCGCAGTGAGCCTTTCCGTGGTGATGGCGTTCAGCGTGGCCAGCGTGACCGGCGCGGCGGTGCCGCCGCTGAGGATGCCTCGCACGTCATGCACGCTGATGGTGCGATCCATGAAATTCTGCACATAGAGCGTGCCACCATCTGGCGAGAGCGTGAGTCCCTGCGGTGCGCGACCCGTGGGGAAGCGCAGGATTTCCTGCCGCGTCCAGGCATCGAGGATGGCGACTTCGCGGCTGGCTTCCAGAGCGGTGAAGACATAGATGCCCCACGGGTCGTAAGCGGCGGCGGCGGGCATGCCCGCGTTGTCGATGTCCACGCGGGAGGGCAGATGCTCGGCCTGCGTGGTCAAATCCAGCCGCGAGACGATGGCGCGAATGGAGTTCTCGTGATTTAGCGGTTTCGCATCGCGCAGCATGCCGCGCTGAATGTTGTCCTGTTTGGAAGGCACCCAGGCCGAGAGCCCATCCGGTGAGATGACCGCCGCGCCGAGGTAGTTTGGCAATCCACGCGCGGAAGTCTCAGTGTCGGCGGCGGTGCTTGGATTCAGCAAAATCGTGCGCTGCACGGCAAGCGCGGCGGTGCCGATGACGACGACCTGACCGCCAGCGCCGGTCAAAACAGGCGTGGCGGTCTGTTCTCCCGGCACACGCGGCGTGATGAAGCGCGTTGCATAGAGGCGTGTGCCATCGGCGGAGATGGATAGATGCCGCACGGGGCCGCCGACGTCGATGCTGGCGGTTTGCGAGGCGTTCGACGGGTTCAGGCGCAGGACGCGGCTGGTGCCTTCCAGAGCGATCCAACCGTTCCCGCTGACAGGATCGAAAACGAGGCCAAAGGGACGTGATCCACGCGCCAGAGTGACTGTGGAGGCCACTTTGCGCGTGCTGGTGTTGATGATGCTGATCGTCCCGCTTTCGTGATTCACCACCCACAGCCGTCCATCCGGCGCAAACGCCAGCGCTCGCGGCGAGGTGCCCACATTGATCTCGGCATAGCGCGCACGAGTGACCACATCGAAGGCCGAGACGCTGTTGTTGTCCGGGTTCACCGACCAGATGCGGTCGTTGCCGGTGGCGAGGTCTTGAAATGCGATGCTGGATGAGACGTTCGGCTTTCTGGCCGTCAAAGGCGCATGCACGGCCTGATAGAACGCGCTGGTGATGGTGAGGCCGGTGTCGTCCGTGGCGGTGAGTGTCACGAGATAGCGGCCTGGATTGGCAAAGGTGTGAGAGATGGTGGCGCTGGTGCTCCAGGCGGTTTCCGGGGTGCCATCACCGAAGTTCCACTTGAAGCGCGGGTTCAATCCGTTCGCCGCTTGTGCGGTGTAAGTTTGCGATGCGCCGGAGGGCTTGGGATTTGATGCGAGCGGCTGGAGCGTGATGCCGTTCGTCACCGTCCACACGAATGCAACGCTGGCAGGCGGGCTGAGTGTGTCGGTGGCGGTGAGGGTGACGTTGAACACGCCTGCTGTGCTCACCGAGCCGGAGATGACGCCGGAGCTGGATGAAATGGTGAGTCCCGTGGGCAATCCGGTGGCACTGAAGGTGAGGGGATTGTTCTCAGGATCGCTGGCGCTGAGCGGCAACGAAACCAGAGCGCCCACGAGCGTGCCCTGCGCACCCGGATTCACGAGCTGCGGCGATTGATTCTGCGATCCACCGCCGCCCTCGGTGGCATGCCGTAGATCACGCAGCGCGACGATGTCCATCGGCGCGAGCGGGGCGTGATGCAGCGTGACTTCATCCAGCGCTCCGGCAAAGAAGGCAGTGCCCGCGCTGCCTGCCGCGCCGAAGACGAGCGGTTGCGTGGTGTTGATCTGATAAACGCCGCTGTCCTCGGCGACGAGGACGCCATTCACATACAAACGACGGATGCCAGTACGTGTGCTGACGTTCGTCGTGTCAAACGTGGCCGCGAGGTGTGTCCACTGCCCCAGCGTGACGGCGGGGCCGGTCAAGGCGTTCGCGGCGATGCCAGTGCGGAGCTGCCAGTTGCCCGCCGCTGAAATCCACAGGCTGTAACCGCGCTCTGTGGTGCCGACGATCTCGCGTGAGGACAAAACGCAGCGCTCGGTGCCGTTCAGCGCGTCACAACGCACCCAGGCGGCGATGGTGAGGTCGGCGGGATTCAACGCCGTATTGAAAGGGACGATCACGCTTTGCGAAGTGCCGTTGAAGACAGCGCTGCGGCCTGTGCCGGGATTGCCGGTGAGCGCGGGATTGCTCGCGGTGGTGGTCGTGCCATTGCCTGCGGTGCCGTTGAGACGATGAATGCCTTGTTC
>CAXNGR010000391.1:0-4903 GCA_964201265.1 Verrucomicrobiaceae bacterium | reverse complement strand
AACGCGGCGAAGGGGGCTGTTTGGTGCGAAATTCTCGACGAAGACGGTTTCCGCCTCCCCGGCTTCGACAAGGCCAGTTGCCTGCCTTTGAAGAAAGACACCACACGTTATCGTTTTGCTTGGAAAGAGAAAAAGCTGGCTGATTTGCCATCAGGCAAGCATCACATCCGCCTCCATCTCCAGAACAGCACCGTGTTTGCCATCGCTCTTCATTAAACCATGAAACTCCGCCCCTCCCGCATCCTCCGCGAACTTCGCGCCGGTCAAAACAGCACCGTTCTCAAGCTGAACATGGGTGATCCACGCATCGTCGAGCTTGCCGGTCTCGCTGGAGCCAGCGCCGTGTGGCTTTGCAACGAGCATGTGCCGAATGACTGGCTCAATCTGGAGCACCAGATCCGCGCCGCGAAGCTCTACGACATGGACACCATCGTCCGCGTAAACAAAGGCGGCTATAGCGAATATGTGAAGCCCTTTGAGTGCGACGCCACGGGCATCATGGTCCCGCACATCACCAGCGCTGATGAGGCGCGTAATGTCGTCGATATGGTCCGCTGCCGCCCGATGGGCAGCAAGGCGCTCGACGCCGGAAACATGGACGGCCTCTTCTGCCAGGTGCCGCTGACCGAGTATGCGCACCACTGCAACACCGAGAAGTTCGTCATTCTTCAGATCGAAAGTCCTGAGGCGCTTGAAGTGGTTGAAGAAATCGCCGCCGTGCCCGGCTACGACATGCTGCTCTTCGGGGCGGGTGATTTCAGTCACCGCATCGGCAAACTCGGTCAGGCCACCTGTCCTGAAGTCGTCGCAGCCCGAAAACGCGTTCACGCCGCCGCCCTCAAGCATGGCAAATATGTCGCCGTGGCCTCGCTGTTTGGTCAAAAAGACCAACTCATCGAAGAAGGCACCCGCGTCTTCACGCTCGGCGCTGATGTCATCGAACTCGGCAATGCCTTCCACAAGCTGGTCAAAGACTTCGGTGGCGGCGCGGCAGCTCCGAGCAGTGATTCGATTTACCAATCCAAGTAAGAGCCATGTCTGCCGATCTTTTCTCCCTCCAAGGCAAAACCATCCTGCTTACCGGTGGCGCAGGTCTTTACGGTCGTGGTCTGGCCGCGATGCTGGCTCAGACCGGTGCCACGCTCATTCTCGCGGCTCGTGATGTGACGAAGCTGCAAGTCGTCGCTGATGAAGAAACCGCCAAGGGCCACAAGGTCTTCGCCGAGTCGCTGGATCAAGGTGATGAAGCATCCGTGATTGCCTTGCATGAACGCGTGACGGCGAAGTTTGGTCCGCTGCATGGACTCGTGAACAACGCGGTGCTGCGTCCGATGAAAGGCGCGAATGGTGCCATGGAGCAGTTTGCCGAATCGATGCGGGTGAATGCCACGGGTGTGATGCTGATGCATCGTCACTTTGGCCAAACGATGGCCGAGGCAGGGCGGGGGAGCATCGTGAACATCGGCAGCATCCAGGGCATGATCGGTCCCAGCTACGAACTCTATACAGGCACGAACATGGGCGACATGCCGCCCGACTACTTCTTCCACAAAGGCGGCATGGAAAATCTCACCCGCTTTTACGCCGCACTTTACGGCCCGAAGAACGTCCGCGTGAACAACCTCGCTCCCGGTGGCTTCTTCAACCATCAGCCTGAGCCTTTCTTGAGCCGTTATTGCGAGCATACCATGCTCGGCCGCATGGCGGATGATTCCGACCTCGGTGGTTCGGTCATTTTCCTTCTCAGTGATGCCTCCAAATACATTACGGGCGTGAACCTGCCGGTGGATGGTGGCTACACGGCGAAATGATCACAGCCGACCGATCTGGCCCGTCGTGAGGCCGCCATCAATCACGATGATCTCGCCGGTGATGTAGCTGGCGGCCGGCGAGCATAGAAACACCGTCGCGCCTGCCACATCCTGCGGAGTACCCACACGACGCAGTAAGATTTTCTTCTCGTAGTGATCGAGTATGGAGCGGTCGCGGGACTCCATCAAGGTCGATGTCAGCGGTGTCTTGATGAGGCCAGGGGCCACGCCGTTCACGCGAATGCCATGATCCGCCAGCGCGATGGCGAGCGATTTCGTCAGCATCACCAGGGCACCTTTGCTCGCATCATACGCACATGAGTCTGCTTCTGCCTGGAATCCGTTGGTTGAAGACGTGAGGACGATGCTGCCGCCGCGTTTTTCGGCCACCAGCCGTTTGGCAAAGGCCTGCGCGGTGAAAAAGGCCGAGGTTAGATTGAGCTGCATCGTCTTGTCCCAGCGCTCTCGGGTCATCTCTAGCAGCGGCAGGTCGAAAAAGCTGCCCGCGTTGCAGATCAAGGTGTCGAGGCCGGGTTCCAGGGCGAACGCAGCCTCCACGAGCTTCTGCGGCCCCTCGGTCTCCATCAAATCGGCCTTCACATAGGAGGAGAGTCCTTCCACGGTATCGGGAAGGCCGTGAAACACGACCTTGGCTCCAGCCTCCTGCAGAGCTTTGCCCATCGCCAGGCCGATGCCTTGGGAGGAGCCGGTGACGAGTGCGGCATGGCCTTCAAGAGAGAATGCTTTCATCGGGCAGTTGAAGATATTTCAGGGTGTTGGTGCAGGCGATGCGGCGGACGACTTCGTCCCCGGCGGCCTTCAGCGCGGTGACTTCGCGTTCGTAGGTGCTGATGAGCTTCACCACCTTGCCGCTGATCTCTGCCGCATAGCTGTAGAAGGGTGAGTCGCTGCCCCACATGAACTTGTTCGGATAAGCGGCGGCCAGATCGGCGATGACGCGGCCTGGATCGCTGTAGTCGGAGTCAAAACGGCGATTTTTGGGCGCGATGTAGGGCAGATCGTCCACCGCGCCGACGCAGTGGATGCAGTGGGCGGAATTGTCGAACCAGGCGTTTGGCAGTGCGTTCACGCGATCGAGGCATTCCTTGTCGTAGCGGCAAGAATGGGCCGCGCAGAAGCGCACATCGGGATTGGCCTCGGCAATGTCGAGGATGTCGTGCGCCTGCGCCCAGAGGTCGTCCTTGGCGACGCTGCTGTGGATCAGGAAGGGCACGTTCCACTCGCGGGCGAGGTCGATGAAGACCTTGCCTTCATGCGCGAGGCGTTTGATGTCGCTCTGGATGATGGTGCTTTGAATTTTGATGCCGTGAAAGCGGTATTGCGAGCGCAGCTTTACCAGTTCAGCGGCCTGCGCGTCGGTGTGGCGCATGGGATCGACGATGACGAAGGGCAGGATGCGTTTTCCCTCCTCCGGGAAGAGTTTCTGGCATTCTTCGAGCAGGCGGCGGTTTTCAAAGGCGTAAGGCACCGTTTCCAAACCGCCTGAATCAAACGCGATACCGCCTGTGCGGAACTTCGTCACATCCATGGCCGCGTAGCTGACAAACGGGAAGGCGACCCAGTGCGTGATGCCCATAGCGCCGCCCTCCTGCGTCATGCCGACAAGCTGCTGTGCGTAGGGGAAATCGCCGTGAAGATAAAACAACAGGTCGGCGCCGAGGTGGTTGTGGCAATCGATGATCATGGTCAGAGGGCGTTCGGATGAAACTGTGTCCGGGAGGCATGGATTGAAACGCGTTTTTTTCCACATTCCTCCCTTGGTTTGGCATGAGGCTGGAAATTGGTTTGCCATCGCGGTGCTGACGAGTGTTTACTCCTGGTCACGTCGCGGCACCAAATGAAGTCCTCATCATGCACTAGCCCACGTCTGCCAAGGCGGCTATCACTCGTGGCGGAGACGGCGGACAGCCTGCGCGAGGGCATTCAGACGGGCCATTGGCATGATCGTCTGCCCGGTGAGCGCGAGCTGTGCGAGAGTTTGCAGGTCAGCCGCCGCACGTTGCGCTCAGCGCTGGCTGAACTGGGCCGCGACGGCTGGCTGGAGGTGGAAGGCCGGCAGGGACGGCGCATCAAAAAACACGGCAGCGTCACCCCGAATGCCGAATCAGGACGCAAGACCATCGCCATTCTCACGCCGGGCTCGTTTCTCTCTCTGCCACCGAGGATATCCTTCGTGATGGACACGCTGCGTGACAAGCTGACCGCCGCCGGTTGCGAGGTGCAGTTTCACATCAATCCCGCGTGCTACACGGCGAATCCCGGCCGCGTGTTGGCGAAATTTGTCGAGTCGCATCCGGCCACGGTTTGGATTATCCTCAGTGCCCATGAGCCGCTGCAGCGTTGGTTCAACCGTCAGAAGCTGGCGTGTCTCATTCTGGGATCATGCGCACCGGGCATCACTTTGCCTTCGGTGGATGTGGATTTCCACGCCACGGGGCATCACGCGGGCGGCCTGCTCTGGCGCAAAGGGCATCGCCGAATCGCCCTGGTGTTGTTCAAAGGCATCTACGGAGGCGACATCGCGTGTGAGGAAGGGCTGCGTGAGGCCTTGAAAAGCATGGCGGGGGCGCAGATTCAGGTGCTGCGGCATGATGCCAGCACCGCGCATCTCTGCGCCTTGATCGACGAATGCCTGCGCCTGCCGAATCCGCCCACGGCCTATCTGGTTGGTGGTGCCACGCATGTGCTCACGGTCATGATGCACCTCATGCGTCGTGGCAGGCGTGTTCCGGCGGATGTGGCGGTCATCTCGCGTGATAACGACCCCATTCTCGAAACCAGCAGCCCCAGCATCACCCGCTATGCCGTCAAGCCCGCCCAGCTTGCCGGACGCATTGCCATCGCGGTGCGGCAGCTTGTCGAAACAGGTACGGTCTCCAACAAGACGATCCGCCTGATGCCCGCGTTTGTGCCTGGAGAGTCGGTTTAAGTTTGGGTGGTGGCAGTCTGCTCTTCCCACCGTGCCAGCAGCCAGAGCACGTCGGACAAGCGATTGAGAAAACGCATGACCTCGGTGTTCGGTACTTCATCCGGCGTGTCCAGGAGGTCGATCACGTTGCGTTCCCCACGGC
>CAXNGR010000390.1:0-4905 GCA_964201265.1 Verrucomicrobiaceae bacterium | reverse complement strand
GAGTCCTACATCACGGGCCGGTTGGCGTGAAAACTGGGGTGAGATTTCGGCAGTCGCTTTTCACGGAATCTTCAAGGCACCCACAAAACGGGCTGCCGACCTAGCGCGGGAGCTATCTGCTCCGTGGTGGCCGGAGTCCACAATTCCGGCGCAGCCTGCGCCATGATCCGCGTTGCCGTGGTCATTTACTTGGCGGTTCAGCCAAGTAGTTTGACCCTCACAAACTGGGGAACATACCCCATGGCAACGCCGCCACGACGCAAACACCTTTCCTTCTCCCATCATGAAAACCATCCAAGTCTATGACCCGCCCATGTGCTGCTCTACTGGCATCTGCGGCACGGATATTGATCCTGATCTGGTCAATTTCGCTGCCATGCTGTCTCAGCTCGGCACGCATGGCATCAAGATCGAGCGCTACAACCTCGGTCAGCAACCGATGGCCTTTGTGCAGAATCCAGCCGTGAAGGTTTTTCTGGATAACGAAGGCGCGGAAGCTCTGCCGCTGATCTTTTGGGATGGCGAGGTGCATCTCAAAGGCCGCTACCCGACGAAGGACGAGCGTCCCGGCTGGTTCCGCGCGGCACTCAGCAAAGAAGAGGTGGCATCATGAAACTGCCTCCTTACCAGCCCGACGCTGCCTCTTCGACGCGATTCCTCTTTTTCACCGGCAAAGGCGGCGTGGGCAAAACCTCGCTCTCCTGCGCAGCGGCGCTGAAACTCGTCGATGCTGGCAAACGCGTTCTTTTGGTGAGCACGGACCCGGCTTCGAACCTGGATGAAGTGCTGGAGACGAAACTGACGAATCAACCGACGCCCATCGCGGGTGCGCCGGGCTTGGATGCGATGAACATCAATCCTGTGGCCGCTGCGGCGGCGTATCGCGAGCGCTTGATCGGCCCCATGCGCGGCCTGCTGCCTGAGGCGGCGCTGCGCAGCATGGAGGAGCAGCTTTCAGGCTCCTGCACGGTCGAGATTGCGGCTTTTGATGAGTTCTCGGGACTGATCGGCAATCCCGAGGCCGCGAAGTACTATGATCATGTCATCTTCGACACCGCCCCGACGGGCCACACGCTGCGGTTGATGAGCTTGGCGAAGGCGTGGGATCAGTTTCTAGACAAAAACACCAGCGGCACGTCCTGTATCGGACCACTGGCCGGTTTGGAAAAGCAGCGCGTCATTTATGAAGCCACGGTCAAGACGCTCGCCGATGCAAATGCCACCACGCTCGTGATTGTGAGCCGTCCACAAGGTGCGGCGCTGCGTGAAGCCGAGCGCACGTCCAAAGAGCTGCGTGCCATCGGCGTGGGCAATCAATGCCTCGTGGTGAACGGCACCTTTGAGACCCAGTGCCCGGAAGACGTGACCGCACAGGCCATGCAGCAGCGTGGTTTGGCCGCTTTGAGGGCATCCGCAGAATTCATCAGCTCCATGCCGAGCTTTATCGTGCCGCTTCGCCCCATCAACATCCTCGGCATCGGCGGTCTGCGAGTGCTTCTGGAGGGCGAAGCCCTTTGGACTGCGGCAGCCTGCTGCCGCTTTCCCGAGCCAGCCCTGCTGGCGTCGAGGTCCCAAGATGTCACGAATTCAGACAGCGATGTCTTCTCCCCGGCAGCAGGGCTGCCGCAGTCCAAAGCGGACGCCATCTCCCCGCTTGAATCCCTCGCCGATCTCGTCGCCACCATCGAACAACAGGGCCATGGTGTGATCATGACCATGGGCAAAGGCGGCGTGGGCAAAACCACCGTTGCCGCCGCCATCGCGGTCATGCTCGCACGACGTGGCCATTCAGTGCACCTCAGTACGACTGATCCCGCCGCGCATGTCGCGCAGACTTTGGCCGGACAAGTGGAAGGCCTGACGTTGAGCAAGATCGACCCTGCCGCTGAGACCGCCGCCTACCAGGGCGAAGTCATGCTGGCTCAAGGCGCGGCGATGGATGAAGCTGGCCGTGCTTTGCTGGAAGAAGATCTGCGCTCGCCCTGCACGGAAGAAATTGCCGTGTTTCGTGCCTTTGCGCGTGAAGTGGGCCGAGGCATTGGCCGCTTCGTCGTGCTCGATACCGCGCCCACCGGCCACACGCTGCTCCTTCTCGATGCCAGCGAGACTTATCAGCGCGAACTCGAGCGCCAGGCCCGCAGCACGCAGCCGGAGGAAGTCTTGAAACTCCTCGAACGCCTGCGTGATCCCGACTTCACCCGCATCCTGCTCGTCACGCTGCCCGAGGCCACGCCCGTGCATGAAGCCGCCGCTTTGCAGGAAGATCTGCGCCGTGCCCGCATTGAGCCTTTTGCCTGGGTCATCAATCAAAGCCTGCTCAACAGCGGCTCCTGCGATCCGCTGCTGCAACGCCGCGAAGCCTCCGAGCATCGTTACTTGCGTGAAGTGGTGGAAAAGCAGGCCAAGCGCACCGCCTGGCTGCCCTGGCAGGCAGAAGAGCCCGTCGGGCCGGAAGCGCTCGCGAAACTGGCTTCGTCAGCACTCGCGGTGCAGGGGAATGAGATGAAGCGTGCGCATGCTTAAACTCCGGCTATGAAGCCGTTGCTTGAAGCCTGCCCCCGCCATCTCCGTCCTCATGCCCGTGCGTGACGCAAGGGCGACGGTGGAGCCGGCCTTGGAGAGTGTGAAAACGCAGACCTTCACGGACTGGGAGTTCGTGATTGTCGATGATGGCTCACAGGATGGAACGACGGAGGTTTTGAAGCACTTCGCTGAAAAGGATGACCGCTTTGTTTTGATCCCGCAGAACCCTAAAGGCATCGCAGCGGCGCTGCAAAGCGGCTGTGAGGCCTGTCGCGGTGAATTCATCGCGCGGATGGATGCGGATGATGCCATGGATGCGCGGCGGTTGGAGGTGCAGCGGGCGTTTTTGATCGAGAATGCGGATTGCGGCCTCGTTTCGAGCCGGGTGCGGTTTGGGGGAACAGAGGCGGGTTATGCGTCACACGTCGAGTGGATCAATTCGCTGACGAATCACGAGGGGATGAGCCTTCGGCGTTTTGTGGAGGCTCCGGTGGCACATCCAAGTGTGATGTTTCGCCGGGAACTGCTCGAAGCGCACGGCGGGTATCGCGAGGGAGATTTCCCGGAGGACTACGAGCTGTGGTTGCGCTGGCTGGAGGCAGGCGTGCGCTTCGGAAAGGTGGATGCGGAACTGCTCACTTGGAATGACCCGCCGCAGCGGCTTTCGCGAACGGATGCCCGGTACTCGGTGGAGGCGTTTTACGCCATGAAGTGCCGTTATTTGAGGAACTGGCTCCAAACACAGGCCTCAGGCCGGGAAATCTGGCTTTGGGGCGCAGGAAGGGTGACGCGGCGGCGGTTTGACGGAGTCTTTGACCTCATCACCGGTTTTATCGACGTGGACGAGGCCAAACGCGGCTCCTACCGCGATGCACGGCCCGTGCGCCTAGCGGATGATCTGCCGGCGCGGGAGACGAGCTTCATCCTCGCCGGAGTGGCCGCCCGGGGTGCCCGGGAGGCGATCTGCGCGCATCTCACGCAGCGTGGGTGGATCGAGGGCCGTGACTTTTTGCTGGCAGCTTGAATCACGGAGTCCCGGTCGGCTTCATGGAGATGAGCCGGGTCGTGACCTGCTGGCGCACGGGCATGGGTTTGCCTTCGATCTTGAGCTGGATGGTGGCGGAAAAGACGGCCAGTGAGATGGTTTTGCGCTCCAGGTCGAAGAAGATGTGCCCGTTGACCTTGGAGTCGTCTCCAAGAGTGACGGGGCGCTGGGTGCTCAAGTCGCGACCGTTGCTGTCTTTGTCGTGCTGGGATTTCATGACGCCCTCAAAGGCGATTTGAGCCTGGCGGCGGCCTTCGCGGTCCACGATGCCGTCAAATTTGGCGTTGAGCTTCACCTGGACGGTGCCGGTCTGGGGGAAGGGAACGATCTCGTCGGAGATCCACTTGTCGCCGGGGCGGACGGGGATTTTGGGCAGGCCCATTTCCAGAGAACGGCGGTAAAGGGTGGCGAGCTGGCGGGCATCGGCGATGGAGGTCAGGTCCGGCGTGGCTCCGCCCATGACCATGGAGCCAGTGTCCTTGGCGTCCAGAAAGCGGCCCTCCTCGTCATAAACCAGTGTGAAGCCGCGTCCGGCGGCTCCGCCGAGGGTCTGCTGAAGAGCGGGGTGGGAGGCACCGGGGTTTTTGGAGTCAAAGGCATGACTTTTTCCCTCGTAGGTCATCTCGCCGAGCAGGGATTCGATCAAAACCTGGGCCTCAGTCTGGTTCTGGGCGTTCTTTAATGCCGTGATCCGGGTGGTCTGGTGCAGCCGTAGCTTCTGGTCGCTGGTTTTGCCGAGAGCGGTGAGGAAGTTCGTGGTGTCAGTGTCCGATTCCTGCACATAGGTCTGGCCCGGTTCCCACTGTAGTTTCAGCTCCACCGGGGCATCCTGGGCCATAGCGGCGCGGGAAAAGCAGACGAAAAATAAGGCCAGGACGGAAGTGGTGTGGCAGGGCATCTGGCGAGGTAAACCAGCGGGCCGGGGAATGCAACGTGACGCTCTGGTTCCGGCGGTCGGGCGACCGCTGGCGGAAATCGAAGCCAGAGTTGGCACGCTTCCGGCTAAAACAAAGTTCTGCAAAAGGTTGGGCCAGGAAATTTCATCTTCCCACGGTTCTGATCGTTGCAATTCGTGAACCACACTACTAATTGCCGTTAACCATGAAAAAAGTCGAAGCGATCATCAAACCGTTCAAGCTCGAGGATGTGAAAGAAGCCCTTTCCGAAGTGGGAGTCGAGGGAATGACTGTTGTGGAGGTCAAGGGATTTGGCCGCCAGAAGGGTCATACCGAGATCTACCGCGGTAGCGAATACACCGTCGATTTCCTCCCGAAGGTGAAGATTGAAGTCGTCGTGGACGACAGCCGTGCCGACACCGTGGTTGACGCCATTGTGAA
>CAXNGR010000389.1:0-4914 GCA_964201265.1 Verrucomicrobiaceae bacterium | reverse complement strand
CATGGCTTGGCATGCACTCACACGTTCGGTTTTGCTGGTGGCTTTGGGCGTGATGTTGGCGACGCGTGCGGCAGACAAGCAGACGATGTTTCTTTTCACCAACGTGTTGGCGCAGATCGGCCTCGGTTATTTTTTCCTCTTCATCCTCTTGCGTCTTGGCTGGGAATACCTGGTGGCAGGCATCATTCTGGTGCTGGCGGGTTACACTTGGTTTTTCATTCAGCATCCGCTGCCTTCAGCGCAGGATCTCGCGGCCATCGCAGGCATGAAGGATGCGGAGAAAGCGGTTCTGCAGGGCTTTTCTGGCCACTGGAGCATTCATGTCAACGCGGCGGCGGGTTTTGACCGCTGGTTCCTCAATCTGCTGCCACGTGCGGAGCCTTACACCTTTACCAACGGTGGCTATCAGACGCTGAACTTCATCCCTGCGCTCGCCACCATGCTAGGCGGCGCTCTCACGGGCGATTTCCTCATGCGCAGTCTGAAGACGGAGAAGCGCAAGTGTGCCACGCTGATCATCGCCGGTGTTGTCTTGCTGCTCATCGGCACCATTCTGGACATCACCGTGCTCCCGGCGGTGAAACGCATCTGGACGCCGTCCTGGGCCATCCTCAGCGGAGGCTGGGTGCTCATTTTGCTCTCGATTTTCTATTGGCTGGTCGAGATCGTCGGTCTGCGGCGGCTGGTTTGGCCGCTGGCCGTCGTCGGCATGAACAGCATCGCGATTTATTTACTCCACAACCTCTGTGGCGGGTGGATTCGCGACAATCTGCACAAGCATCTGCCCTCTTCTGCTTTTGTCCCCGGCTGGGAGCCTGTGATTGAGCGCTGCGGTGTTTTGTTTGTTCTTTGGCTTGTGTGTTTCTGGCTGTATCGGCAAAAAGCCTTCCTCAAATTGTGATCCCGCGTTTTTTTCTTTCCGCCCTCGTTTTCATCGCTGCCTGTCAGAACAAACCGGACAGCGCGAGTTCGGCGCGTGATTTAAAGGAGGAGGCGAGGCTGCATCAAGCAGGCTTGGTGCTCGTCTCCGACCTGGAGCGTGCTGGTGAATGGGAAAAGCTCATTCATCTCCAGATGGGGGTGCCGTCGCGTAAAATCGAGGTCAAGGCCGGTCCCGGCCTCACCACCATCATCATTCGCGAATTGAAGAACCGTGCCGATGCCGAGAGCGTGGCTCAAGGATTGCGCGACTACGCGGAGAAAAATCCAGAGAAATACGGCCCCACCAAGGTCGAGATCAACCTCAACAACGCCGCGCCCACCATCAGCCCGTTCGTACTGCCCACCGAGGGCGGTACGGGCCTCGTCAATCCGGGCTCGGCTCTCCCAACGCTCTCATTACCGCCTCTCCAGCTCGACGGCCGCTGAGCAGCGCTCCGTTGATGGAGACATCCTCGCACCAGTCGCCGCAGCGGTATAATCCAGGCTCGATCATGGCATTCAGCGGTCCGGCTCCGAGCTTGAGCTGCCGTCCCTCCGGCTGCGCATGGCGGATCTGGTAGGTGCGCAGATGCCGCCACTTGGCCACGACTGTTTCGCCAAACCAGCGCCGCATTTGCTCGCGCACGACTTGCTCCAACTCCGTGCTGCAGGGAGATCCGATGATCGCGGTCGAGATGAGATGTTGCCCTGGCGGCGCGTAATGTGGCGAGATACGCGAGAGCACCGTCACGCTGTTCACCGGGCCGCGTCCGTCGCCGTCGAGATGCAGGATGGGATCACCCGGCGGCAGATCGTCCGTGGCGAAGTAAAGGCTCGTCGTCGAACGGCTCGGCAGCGGCGCTGGCGCTCCTGTTTGCGGTAGCAGTCGGTGCGCCACCTCCTCGCTCACGGCGATGATGACATGGTCCGCGTGCAGCACCTCGCCGCTATCCAGCGTGACCTCCCCAGCACGCACACCTGACACAGGGGCGTTCAGCCGCAGGCTGCCGGGCGGTAGAGCCACGGCGAGCTGGTTGGGGATGGACTGCATGCCGTGCGCGGGCAGGGTGCTGCCGCCACGGTCAAACATGGCGAACAAAAAATGCAGCATCGCCGCGCTGGTGCGGAGGTCTTTCTCCAAAAAGATGCCGCCAAAGAAGGGGCGAAAAAAGCGGTCGATCATGACCTCGGAAAAGCCAAAATCGCGAAGGTAATCCTCGCTTTCGGTATCCCCCAAGTCGCGCGGCGGCTCTTGCAGGCCAAAGACCTCCTTGCGCAGTAGCAGCGTGGTCCATTTATCGCGGAGAGTCACGATCTCATCGCGGAAATTCTTCATCGCCGTCAGCGGATGGGCCAGCGGGTCGGCCATGCGATGAAAGCGGTTCTTCACAAACACATCCGCCCCCCGATAAATCGGGCGCAGGTCCAATTCGTCATAGTCCAGCACTCGGCGCGCCTCGGGATAGGCTGGCAGAAACACCTGAAAGCCGCGATCCAGCAGGAATCCATCGACCACGTCCGTGCGCACACGCCCGCCGACGGCGTTCGAAGCCTCCAGCAGCGTGAACTGCTTGCCCGCCGCCGCCAGGACACGAGCGCACGCCAGCCCCGCGAGGCCGGCACCGACAATCACAATCCTGGACGCCTGATCATTCATCCCAAATTTCGTGCCTGCATCATGGACATGGCTTTTGCCTTTGCAAGCGCGGGAGCCGGAGGCAGCATGCGGCATGCCAGCTCCACGCATCCTCATCCTCGGCTCCAACGGCGGCTTGGGGCGTGCCTTGGTGCGCCAACTGGCACCCAACCATGAAGTAACGGCCTGGACGCGTGCCGAACTCGACTTCGATCAGCCGGAAGCCATCGCCAGTAAGCTGGCTGGCTGCGAGTTTGACGTCCTGCTCAATCCTGCGGGAATGACCAACCCGGACGCGTGTGAAGCTCAGCCAGAGAAAGCACGACTCGCCAACGTCCTCGCTCCGCAGATGCTCGCACAGTGCTGTCATGAACGTGGCGCACGGCTGATTCACTTCAGCACCGACTATGTCTTCAGCGGCGAGCCGCGTGAGCTGTGGGTAGAGGATGATCCAACAGAGCCGGTCAACCTTTACGGTCGCACGAAACGGGAAGGGGAGCTGGCGGTGCTCCAAGCCAGTTCCGAGGCACTCGTGGCGCGGGTTTCTTGGCTCTTCGGCCCCGACAAACCGAGCCACCCCGATCAGATGATCGAGCGCGCTTTGAAAAGCGCTGATTTGACCGCCGTGGCAGACAAAATTTCCGCGCCCACCAGCACGCAGGATGTTTGCGAGTGGGTTGAACGCTTGCTGCACAAGTCAGCCAGCGGAGTGCTGCATCTATGCAACAGCGGCATGGCCTCATGGCATTCATGGGCCGAGCAGACCCTTGTTTTCGCTGAATCCCTTGGCATTCCGGTCCAAACGGCGCGCGTCAGGCCCATCAAGCTCGCCGAACTCACGCAACTCAAAGCGGCGCGGCCTTTGAGCACGGTGATGAGCAACCAGCGGCTGCAAAGCCTCCTCGACATCGAGATCCGCCCCTGGAGCGCTGCGCTTGAGGACTATCTCTGGAAAAAATATCAGCCGAGATGAGTTCCCACCCCGCCATGACGCGCTGCGAGATTCTGCACGAGGATCGTTTCCTCCTCGTGGTAAACAAACCGCACGGCGTGCTCTCACACCCGAACCCAAAGAGCGCCAAACCGCAGGCTGCGGCCTTTGAGGGTCGCTACGATGCGGACAGTCGATGTTTCAGCAGCTCTGCTGGAAAAGTCTGGCTCATCCATCGCCTCGATCAAGACACCTCTGGCGTGCTGCTGGCCGCGAAGGACGAAAAAACCGCCGCTGCCTGCCGTGAGGCCTTTGAAGCCGAGACCGTGCGAAAAACCTACCTCGCGCTCTGCGCCGGTGGTGGCCTCAAACCTGAAGGCGTCTGGTTGGATCACCTCATCACAGCGCACGAGCGCCATCAGGTGCGCACCAGCGTGCGCCATGGCCCGCGTCCGAACGCTGAAGCTCGTTATCGCTTGCTGGAGTATTCGGCAGCGCAGCGCCTTTCGCTTGTCGAGATCGAGCTGATCACCGGCAAGACGCATCAAATCCGCGTCCAGGCAGCCTCACGGCGGCTGCCGCTCGTGGGCGACGATGTGTATGGCTCCTTCGATCTGAACCGCAAGCTTCGGCAAAGCATTGGCGCACGCCGTTTGTTCCTGCACGCACACGAATTGCGCCTCAAACACCCCGCCTCCGGCCAGATGCTGAGTGTCCATGCGCCGCTGCCTCCGGATTTGGTTTCGGTGCTGGAGGCAGCGGGAGTTGCGCGTGAAATAACCAGACGGCCGTGATTCTTCCCGCTCATGCTCCTGAGTGCTGCAAGTTGGATTGGAGAGGCACTTGAGGCATGGCGGCGGCGATCATGGCCGGAGCGATCATGCTTCACCTTTCATGCAGCCATCCAAACCAGAGGCTGGCGAGAAAGGAGAAGCCTTGGGGGAATTTTTGGCGTAACCATTCATCCAACCATGCGTCTGCGTTGACGAATCCATGACTTTGCTTCGATCCATCCTCTTCTTACTCGCACTGCTGGCACAGAGCTGGCCTACGCAAGCGATGAGTCGAGTCGATGCGCCAGTGGCTTGCGGCATGAGTTGCTGCGCCTCGTTGGCAGTGGCTGAAATCAGCGCGTGTGGCTGTGCGGAGCCTTCTGCACCTGCCGAACCGGCGAGTGTGCCGCCAGCGAGTGGTCGTGAGCGGCTACCACAGGTGGTTTGGATGTCTTTTGAAGATGTGCGGCCCGTAACGCGGCCTTTGATGACTCAGCCGAAGTCTCACGCGTGCTTGGCCGAGGGTGAGTTGCCCTGCGTGCTGCACGGTCGGCTGCCGGTGTTGTTCTGCTCGTTTCTGATCTGATTCGGTGTCTCTGACGGACGCATTATGCCCGCGCCTCGTGGTCCCTGAGGGACATTTGCGCACATGG
>CAXNGR010000388.1:0-4915 GCA_964201265.1 Verrucomicrobiaceae bacterium | reverse complement strand
ATGTTGGCCTGGCCGCAGTGGGCGAGCACGGAGCCGATGTTCAACACGACGCCCTGGTTTTTCTTCAACTCGGGCAACAGAGCGCGGATGAGGAGCATGGGCGCACGGGCGTTCACGGCCATCATGCGGTCAAAAAAGGCCGCGTCGGTCTCGGTGATGCGCCCGCGGCTGGTTAGCGCGGCGTTGTTCACCAGCGCATCGACCTTGCCGAACGCGGCGATGGCATCTGCGGCCAGTTTTTCAGGGTAAGCGGGGTCTTCGAGACTTCCCTGGCAAAACGCGGCGTTGTCGCTGCCGAGTTCTTTGCTCAAGGCCTCGCCACGCGCGGCGTCACGGCCATGCAGGATGACTTTGGCTCCTTCAGCGACGAAACGCCGCGCCATGAATTCGCCGATGCCGGTGGTGCTGCCGGTGATGAGAATGACTTGGTCTTGGAGTCGCATGATCGTCGCTGGGGTGGGTTGGGAGCCGCTTTCTATGGCGAGCGCCCAGATTTGCTCAAGGCCACAACTCCGGCAAATTTTCGTGGCCTTTGAAAGATGCGCCACTGCCCGAAAAAGAAAAAGGCGCGGGATCATCTCCCGCGCCTCGGCTTTACTTCAAAAGGATGGCTGAATCACCCGGCTTTGCGCCATACGGTCGTTAGCGTGCCTTTGAAGGTGATGGTCACGGCCTGAGTCGTCACTTGCTCCCGAAAATGCGGCGATGCCTCGCGCTCCACGATCTCCCAAGACTCAATGGCCGTTCCGTTGAACGTCGCATGCACCGGAATCGACTCGGCATGATGGCAGACGAAGCCGTCTTTGCGCTCCTGCTCGACGCGCCAGCCGGGTGCGAGCTGCCACGTCACGACGTGTGGCACCTCCATGCCGACCTCATCGCAAATCTCGACATATCCCTGCGCGGCGTTCACGGCGCGTTGCACGAAAGTGTTGTCACATTCAAAGCTCATGACGCAGATGTCTTGGCACAGTTCCACTTTCGGAGTGGCGTGATGATTCATCCACAAAAATGGCCCCAAACGTCGCGGCGTATGACGGCCTGAGACCGGCACGGGGCCGTTGTGCGCCTCCCATGAGGCGAGGCGAGAGCGCAATGCGGTGTTGCCATAATAAGCGCCGGTTCCTGGATCTATGACGAGAGCATGTTGCTCAAACCACAGCGAGACATGCAGCGCGTCGAGGTGCCCATGCGCCGCCATGCTGCCAAGACCCAGCGGTGAGGCATCGGCACGCACCGTCCAGCGCGCATCACGCCAGACCGCCTGCCCGCTTTCCGGCTGCACCAGCCACTTGCTGCGCATGGAGGCTTTCACGCCCTTCGGTGGCTCGCCCAGCCAGTAGCGCAACGCCGCGCCGTCCGCACGGCCCAGCAACCAACCGCGAAACTCAATGGCCGCGTTGGAGCGTTTCACCGCCAGCGGCAGCACCTGCGCGTCATCCGAGTCGCCGAAATCCCAGCATTCGGGTGCTTCGACGACATCCACGAAGTACTGCGCCGCTTTCGTCAGCCGTTCGAGCACCGCGCCTTGCAAACCTTCCGCTGCCAGACCTGCATGCCAGCTCATTTCCCAGGCAAAGAGGTGATAATGCAACGCCTGCTCCTTGTTGCCGCCATCTGCGGAGAATTGACGCAAAATCTCGCGGTCTAGCAGCTTCCACACGCGTTGCGCCGGGCAGATCATGCGCGCCAGCGACGGCCAGCGCGTGATCGCCATCACCAACGCGCTCAGTTCGCCGATGAGGTGGTTGTTGGCCGATGAGCCGAACGATCTCCGCTGCCACACCCACCACGCGTGAACGGGAACAATGCGAGCCGTGAGCTCATCCTGTCGGCGTGCCAGTTCGGGGTCGTTGCAGCCGCGAACGAGCGCATCGAACCAGCAGAAGTTCATCAAACGCAGTCCTGCTTCGAGCGGGCTCGTCCAGTTGATGCCGTGGCCGGGCGGATTGCGGTCGCACCAATCTTCGAGCCAGAGCTGTGAGACGCGAATGGCATGCACGTCGCCATTGAGCGCGCTGTGCATCGCCATGCGCGTCATTTCGGACCAGCGATTGATCTCCCAGATCGCGCGTGCGTCCGCATCGTGCGGCAGATGACGATGATCCAGTTTTTGCGATGGAATGTCGGGATCAATGACCACGCCCAGCGTCGCATCGCGATGCCAGCAGGGCGGCGCACCAACCTCGACGCTCTTCCAGCCAAACAGCTCCCACTCGCCGCGCACCAGTTTCTCTGCATCGGCGGCCAGTTGCTTGCGCAAGTCCGGCGGCACCTGCTGTCGCCAGGGCAGCTTCGGAAAATCGGCAAACGTGCCGTCCCACGCTCGGCGCGAGATGTTTTTGAGCTTCGCGGCCTCGTTGCGCCTGCCGAGGCGCTCTCTCACGCGATGCACGATCTCGCCCGCGCTCATCGCACGCAGTCTTTGAGCATACCACGCGATCTTCATCACAACGCGACTCCTCTTCCCTCGCGGATCGACTCCAGCACCGCGAATGTCAGCCGCATGCTCTGCCGGGCCTGCTCATAGGGCAGCGGATGCGGCGAACCACCTTTCAAAAAGGCCAGCCAGGCCGCCATCTCCTCCGCATGGCCCTTTGAGGCGAATTTTTTCACCGTCTGTTTGCGGTTTTGGAAGATGGAGAGCCGTATGAAGTTTTCACACTCCATGACAGAGCCGTTGGCAAACACACGAAACGATTCCTTCGGAAACGCCGAGTCGCCTTCCGCCGAATAAACGATCTGCGCCGAAGAACCATCCGCGAACTCAATCTGCGCCGTCACCGAATCCGGCACTGCCGGGCGGCCCACCGTCTGTGCCGTCACCTTCACCGGTCTGCCGAGCACATGGCAGGCGAAGTCGAAGAAGTGACAGGCCTCGCCCAGCACGCGTCCGCCGCTTTCCTCGACGTTCGCATACCAGTGATCCGGTGCCAGTGTGCCCGCGTTCACATGGAAGGCCAGCGTCTTCGGCCCTGGGATGTTTTGCAGCGTCTGCATCATCGCCACTGTCGCAGGAGCAAAGCGGCGGTTGAAGCCCACCATCACGCTGCCTGTGGTGGAGCTCATCGCCTCATCAATCTGTGCCAGTTCCTCGCGTGTGAGGCACAGCGGTTTCTCCACAAACGTGTGCTTGCCGCTTTGCAGCGCCTTCAGCACCAGCGGCGCATGCAAATGATGCCGCGTGCCGATCATCACCGCGTTGCCATTGCTCTCGAAAACCTTCGCCGCGTCTGTTTCCGCTGCCGCAAAGCCGAACTTCTCCTTCACATGACGTGCGCTCAGTCCCGTGGCGTTAACGATGGTGCCGAGGGTGATTTGTCCTTTCAGGTGCGGCAGCAGCATCGTCCGTGCGAAGTTTCCTGCGCCGATGACGTGTAGGACAGGCGTCTCGCCTGTCGCCTGTGTCACGGGCATTTTGCCCGTGTTCATGCATTCGGGCAGGATACCCGAAGCACTTGAGACAGGCAGAATGCCTGTCCTACTGACCACGCCGATCCCAGACCCGACTCGAAACCCGCTTTTCAGCTTTGACGGGTTTTGGCTGATGTATTCGCGCTTGGCCTCCAGCGCCGACTCACTCCGCAGGGCATGATCAAAGCGTTCCCCCTGCCAGAACGGCTCCGCGCCCAGATCGTAGAGCTTCTTGATCTCCCGCGAGGTAAAGCTCTTCCAGGAATGCATGATGTCTGACAGAGTGTGATCCCCCAGCGGCTTGAGCAGCACATGCACATGGTTGGGCATGATGACATAGGCATCCAGGACGTAGCGTTCGCCATCGAAGTGCCGCATCGCGTTTTCGACGAGGCGCGCCGCGTCTTCCCGCGCCAGCACGCAGCTTCCGGCACCTTGATCCAGCCAGGTTTCTAGACGCTCGGAAAACAGGCGATGATACAGCTCCTCGGTTTCAAAATCCCACGGCTGAGGATGGTCGTGCAGCCAAGCTTCGCGCTCGGCATGCCATTGATCGAGCTTTTCCCGAGCGATGGCATCGGCCTGCCGAAAGGTCACGAACTGAGTCACGCCCCCCTGTCCCCAGTGGGGGAGATGCCGGCGTGCTTTGTCTGTTTTCTTGTTCGGATCGTAGGGAATGAAGGCGCGTAGGTCAGGCGTCTCGCCTGACGTTGGTGGGCCGGGCATCCTGCCCGGCTCCTGGCTTGCGGGCAGGATGCCCGCTTCACTCGCGACAGGCGGGACGCCTGTCCTACTCTGGTACTCAATCACCACGCCAAGCTCGCTCTCCAGCTTGTCGTAAACATCCAACACACTCTCAAAACCGACCCATCGCGTCGTCACAGGTTTCAGATCAAGCTGCCCTGTGCGCATCAGCTCCAGACACGCCTCAAAGTTCCTGTTCTCCGTCCAGCGCACATAGCCGATGGGGTAATCCTTCGCGCCCCACTCGTACTGCGGATCGTAGCGGCCGGGACCGTAGCTGCGCGAGTAGCGCACCTGGATGTCTTTCATGTAGGCCGTCTTCCAGGACAGTTCGGCATCGTAAATACCGGTGATCACCATCACGCCGCGATCCCGAAGGCAGGCGATGGCCTGATCTGCCGGGCCGCTCGACTTGCCACCCACGCAGATGATCACCGCGTCCACGCCATGCCCACCGGTCCATTCGCGCACCACGTCCTCGACCTTCGTCTCCGCTGGATTCACCACGCGCTCCGCGCCCATCGCCAGCGCGGTTTGTAGGCGCGATGAGACGAAATCCACCGCCAGCACGCGCGCACCGGAGACCTTGAGCAAACTCGTCGCCAGCAGGCCAACGAGTCCCTGGCCCATCACCAGCACACGATCTCCCAGCCGCACCTCCGCCTGCCGCACCGCCTGCATCGAGATCGACGCCAGCGTCGTGTAAGCCGCCTGCCAGTCCTCCACGCCTTCAGGAACCGGGGCAGCCAGCAGATCC
>CAXNGR010000387.1:0-4934 GCA_964201265.1 Verrucomicrobiaceae bacterium | reverse complement strand
CAGCCCTCCTGCGCGAGCAGTGGTTTGGATTCAGCAGGGCCGTTGGAAGTGGGAAACGAGGTCGGAATGAGCATGGTCGGGGTGTTGGGGGTATGATTGTCTTCATACGCCGGAAACTCGGCGGCTCAATGGCCGAAAACTGGCATTCCGCACGGTGGAATCGCCGTCGGCGTAGAAGTGGCTTCGATGGCCAATCGCTACGGTGCTACATCCGGCAGATGAGCAGTTCGCGCTCGTAGATCAGCTCCTTGGGAAGATGCGTCTTCAAATCGAGGAACAGCTCCTCATGCGAGAGGATCTCCTGACGCCAAGCGGCACGGTCGAAGTGTTGCAGCTCTTCGAACTTTTCCTCCGAGAAATCGAGTCCCTTCCAGTCGATGTCCGAATAGTGCGGCACCCAGCCGATGGGCGTTTCCTTGGATTTGCCGTGGCCGTTGGAGCGATCGACGATCCATTTGAGCACACGCATGTTTTCGCTGAAGCCGGGCCAGAGGAATTTGCCCTCGGCGTCCTTGCGGAACCAGTTCACGTTAAAGACACGTGGCGTTTCGCTCAGGTTCCGCTGCATGCTGATCCAATGGCGGAAGTAGTCGCCCATGTTGTAGCCGCAGAAGGGCAGCATGGCCATCGGGTCGCGGCGTACCTTGCCGATGGTGCCAGCGGCGGCGGCGGTCATCTCGCTGCCCATGGTGGCTCCAGTGTACACGCCACCGCTCCAATTGAAGGCTTGATAGACGAGCGGCATCGTCGTGGCACGGCGGCCACCGAAGATGATCGCGCTGATGGGCACGCCTTCGGGTTTTTCCCAATCGGGATCAATCGTGGGGCACTGCGCGGCTGGCGCGGTGAAGCGTGAGTTCGGATGCGCGGCCTTGACACCTTTTTCTTTGGCGATCTCAGGTGTCCATTGATTGCCCTGCCAATCGGTGCATTTCGCAGGCGGTTCATCAGTCATGCCTTCCCACCAAACGCCGCCGTCAGGCGTGAGAGCCACGTTGGTGAAGATGGTGTTCTTCCGCAGCGAGGCCATGGCGTTGGGATTGGTCTTGTCGCTCGTTCCAGGAGCCACACCGAAGAATCCGGCCTCGGGATTGATCGCGTGGAGCCGTCCGTCCGCGCCGGGTTTGATCCACGCGATGTCGTCGCCCACGGTCCAGATCTTCCAGCCCTTGTCGGCGAAGTACTTCGGCGGAATGAGCATGGCGAAGTTCGTTTTGCCGCAGGCGCTGGGAAAAGCGGCGGCCACATACGTCTTTTTCCCCTTCGGATCTTCGACGCCCAGGATCAGCATGTGCTCGGCCATCCAGCCCTCGTCACGAGCCATCGCGGACGCGATGCGCAGCGCGAAGCATTTTTTGCCCAGCAGTGCGTTGCCGCCGTAGCCGGAACCGTAGCTCCAGATCTCACGCAGCTCGGGGAAGTGAACGATGTACTTCTCCTTGTTGCAGGGCCAGGCCACGTCCTTCTGCCCTTTCTTGAGCGGTGCGCCGACGGTGTGCATGCACGGCACCACGCGTTTTTTCGAGGTGTCGATCTTCTCGAACACTTTTTTGCCGATGCGCGCCATGATGCGCATGTTCACCACGACGTAGGGCGAGTCCGTGAGCTGCACGCCGATCTGTGACATCGGCGAGTCCACCGGCCCCATGCTGAAGGCCAGCACATACATCGTGCGGCCCTTCATGCAGCCGTTGAAGAGCTTGCGGAGCTTCTCTTTCATTTCGAAGGGGTTCATCCAGTTATTCGTCGGCCCTGCGCCTTCCTTCGAGTTGCTGCAAATGAAAGTGCGCTCTTCCACGCGCGCCACATCGCTCGGGTCAGACTTGGCGTAGAAGCAGCCCGGCCACTGCTTTTGATTCAGGCGGATGAAGGTGCCTGCATCGACCATTTCATCGCACAGGCGGTCGTACTCGGCCTTGGAGCCGTCCACCCAGTGAATTTTGTCCGGTTTGCAGAGGGCGGCCATTTTGGCGACCCAGCGCTGGAGGTGAATGTTCTTGCTGAGGGGTTTCGAGGAGGAAATTTTGGTCATTGTCGTAACGCGCGGTTGGCGCGTCTCATACACGCGGCTTTCATGCCAAATGTCCACTGTAGAAGCCTCGCGTATATTGGCGAAACTGCCGCAAGAGCTACCTCTGGCGGCGCCAGCTAACCAGCCAAATTCCGCAGGCCAACAAAAGCATGCGCGAAGGCTCTGGCACGACGGTGATGACGCCAGAAGTGGCGAACAGGGACGTGTCCCAGAACCATTGGGGTTCAAGCAGTGCAGCGCTTAGATTGAGCATGCTGGCGTTCAGGCCGGTCATTCCCATGCCGGACATGGCAGACCAGTCGAGTAGATCAAAGGAGTCTTGAAACACCGGGCTGTAGCCAATGGCGAAAGTCACACTCATGCTGCCAGCCGCCATGGCAGAAAAATCAATCATGCCAGAACCCGAGGCGGCAAAAACGACTTGGTCGTTGCTGCCATTTCCGAGCAGTTCAAAGGCAATGCTGCTGCCACCTTGGAGGACAACATTCCCGTTGACCGGTGTGAAGCGCAGCGTGCCGATGCCGTTGTTCGTCCCAGCGACTCCAGGCGCGACGCTGCCGCCGATGATTACACTGCTGCTTCCAGTGGGAGCAATCGTGCCCGTGCCGCCCAGGATCGTGCCGACCGCGGTGCTCACAGAGCCGCTACCGGTGCCTGAGCCGCTGGTGTTGGTCACCATCAACCCACCTGCCAGAACCGTGGTGCCGCCGCTGTAGGTGTTGGCGTTGTTGAGCGTGGTCGTTCCGGAGCCCGTTTGCGTCACGGCCCCCGAACCGGAGATCAAATTGCTCATGCCAAAGGCGTTGCTGCGGTTGATGCGCAAGGTGGCGTTGTTGATAATTTCTCCATTTCCGATGGAGCCGGCGGCGCTGCCAGCAAAAGAGCCAAGCAGCAGTGTGCCATTGGAGATCATTGTGGTGCCTGAGTAGCCGGTGTTGTCCGCTTCGACTCGCACCATGCCCGCTCCTGTTTTGGTCAGATCGTGGGCCCCGCTGATGCTGCCTGTGATCCGCATGGCAAAGCCCTCGATTGCGTCGCTTTGAAGCGTCAGTTTGTCATTGAGGGTGATGTTTCCGGTAAAGGTGCCAGAAAAAGACACGGTGCTGGAGTAGGCCAGTGTGAGCGTGCCACCGCTCCCGGCGGCTACAGTGATGTCATTGGCGGTCGTCCAGCCGCCGAAAGTGTTGTCCAGCGTGGCATTGCCACCTCCCACGCTGCCGAGCTGCACCGCGCCACTGCCAAGCGACCCCGTGCGTCCATAGCGCAGCGTCCCGGCAGCCACCAGGGTTCCGCCGCTGTAGGTGTTCGCTGAGCCGGGCGTGAGGGTGAGGACACCCGTGCCGGTTTTCGTCAGCATGCCGGACTGTCCGCTCACATCCGCAACGATTCCGTTGATGGTGAAACCGCCGGAGTTGGAAACGAGGACCGTTCCGCCAGCCCCGCCGATGGAAAACCCACGGTTGGCATTGAGTGAAGTAAGGCTGGTGGAGTTGAACTCCAGCGTGCCGCCATTGAGAGTCACATGATTCGGTATCACCGCAGCGGGAGTGGCCCCCAGTCCGCTTGCCTGGGAAATACGCAGGGTGCCCTCGTTAATGACGGTGCCGCCAGTGTGGGTGTTTGCGCCGCTCAGGATGAGTGTGCCGGCATCTGCCTTGATCAACGTGCCGATCTGTCCCGCCGCATCGGCGATCACCGCAGAAATCTGGTAGTTGCCGACATTCGAGACTCGGATGGTGCCACCCGCGTTTCCGAGCGAGAAACCACGATTGGAAGCGGAGTTGAAGGACGATGCCGCGTTGTAGTCCAGCGTGCCGCCATTGATGAGAATTTGGTCCGCCACATACGAAGAAGGGTTGGTGCCAAGAGCCAGTCCTTGGGTGATACGCAGGGTTCCCTCGGAGATGGTCACGCCGCCCGTAAAGCTGTTGGACGCGCCTAGCGTGAGCGTGCCCGCGCCCTGCTTGGTCAGTCGGAATCCACCGCTGATGGCCACGGTGGAACTGAACTCTAAATTCGAGCCGGCGGAAGTTGTGAAGGCGTTGTTCGCCCCCAGCACAACAGAAAGCGTGCCGTTCTGGCCCGCGAATATCACCGTGGTGGCGGTGTTTTGCAGCGTGATGCCGGTGTGCAGCGTTAGGCTGCGCGCGGTCGTGCCCGTGCTGTTGGTGTTGATCTCCAGTGTGGCGGGCAGACGACCGTTGATGTTGTCAAAGGTCAGCAGTCCGAAGACACGAGTGCCACTGACGGTCATGTTGGCGATCAAGTCGGTGCCATTCCGATTGTCGAAGACGACGTTGGAGTCTGCGGCGTTTGTTGGGATTTCGTCCCCCAACCAGTTCGTTGACGTGGACCAGAAGGTGCCGTTACCGTTAAGGCCTCCATCCCAGTAGGTGGTCGTCTGGGAAAGAACGGGGGCTGAGTGCAAAAGGCAGACTGCCAGAAGCACCAGCGTTCGTGGATTTTGAATCAATAAGATTTTCATAACTCAATCAGCGCCAGCGTCACCGTGGTTGGGGCGGCGACGCCGATTGGGTTTAGGGGGTGTTTTTTATTGCGAGGGCTGTGGGGTGGGGGCTGGCGAAAACCGGACGATAGGGGCATGCGGTTCCGTGTTTTTTCTGCCGTCCATCCCGAAGCCGAGATGGGTGCTGAAATAAGTCTGCATCGCAGCAAATAGGCCATGTGCGAAACGCAGTCGGTTTTCTGGGGTGTCGCGCAGACGCGGGCGATTGGCCTCGATCTGCAAACCGGTGACGTTTTTGTCACTCTGGCAGTGACGCACCACAGTGTAGCCGCCGCGGAAGAACGGTTCGGTCGGCACGGGCATGCGCGGACTTGGCGTGGCGGGGAATCCACGCGCCTCAAGCAGCGCACCGAGGCTTAGCGGGCCGCGCAGGAG
>CAXNGR010000386.1:0-4946 GCA_964201265.1 Verrucomicrobiaceae bacterium | reverse complement strand
GGCGTAAGTGGCTGCAAACCTGCACCGAGCACCTCGAACACGGCCTGCGCTACGTTCAGCACGTCACCCACGGTAAACTCCGCTACGCCACCGCTTTACCACTCCTGCTCGGCATTCAAACCGTCGCCAAGATGCGCTGTGCGACATGGGACAAAGTTCAGCAAGGAATCAAGATCTCGCGCCTTGATGTCGCCAGCATCCTCGCCCAAGCCGCCATCGCCTGCCGCAGTGGAGAGGCGATGGAGAAGCTGTATCGGAAGCTGGCAGCCTAAAATCATCCGCAGGCGGGGTTTAAGTTTGAGCCGCCGTGGTTTGAATGCATGGGTGACCGTGTTCCATTTGACCCAACACTCATCTGTCATGCTGCCGTGATCACTCCCTTGCTTGCCGCCGGAAACGCGATTCCCCCCTTGTTCGCGCTGCTGGCCCTGATGCTGGCGGGCGTGGTGCTGGTGTCTCTGCTGCTGCTGAGGCTGCGCCAGTCCATGCTGGCGGGGTATTTCATCTGCGGAATCGTGATCGCCAATTCAGGCGTGCTGGAATTGCTCGGCGGCGGTGAATCGCACGAGCGAGTGTCGCAGATGGCGGAATTTGGCGTGGTGCTGCTGATGTTCACGCTGGGACTCGAGTTTTCCCTGGGCGAACTCCGCTTCCTGCGCCGCCAAGCCTTTGTGGGCGGCGGCTGGCAGATGGGGCTATGCATGCTGATCGCCGGCGCGGCCTCCACGCTGATGCAACTGGCTTGGCAGGCGGCAGTGATCCTCTCCGTGGCGCTGGCAATGAGTTCCACGGCGGTTAGTTTGAAGAGCTTTCAAGATCTCGGCCTCGAAGCCAGTCCGGGCGCACGCATGGCGCTGGCGGTAGCGATTTTTCAAGACCTGTTCATCATCGTGTTCTTCTTGTTCATGCCGCTGTTGCTGCCCCAGCCCGGCGTGGAAGCCGCGCTTCTGCCACGTATTGGCTCTTTGGCGCTGCGGGGCGGTGCGTTCGTGATTTTGTCAGGAGTGGCGGCGCGCTGGATCATCCCCTGGGTGCTGAATGCGGTCACGCAAACACGCAGCCGCGAGCTGTTCACTCTGACGGTCATCGGCAGTTGTGTGGGGCTAGCCTTCATCGGCGGGCTGCTTGGCCTGGGACTGGCGCTCGGTGCGTTCGTGGCGGGACTGGCGGTGAGTGAGTCGATCTTCAAACACCGCATCCTCGCGGATGTGATGCCGCTGAAGGATCTGTTTCTGACGCTGTTCTTCGTCTCGGTGGGCCTCATGATCGACCTGAAGGCCGCCGTGGAGCTTTGGCTGCCGATCTGTGCTCTCACTGCGGCGATCATGCTCGTGAAAGCGGGTGTGATCACGTTCATCGCGCGTTATTTGAACTTAGTCCACCGCCAGGCGCTCATGGCAGGCATCGGCTTGTGCAGCGCGGGTGAGTTCTCCCTGGTGCTGCTTCAGCAGGCCGGCACTGCCCGGCTTTGGAGCAACGAAACGCAACAGACCCTGCTGGTGGCCAGCGCTTTTTCGATGGGCCTGCTCCCTGCCCTACTGAAGCTCGGCCAGCCGCTCGGAGATTGGCTGGTCAAACGTGGCTGGGGCCGTGGCAAGCCGGTCAAATTTGACGCGGGCAGTCTGCGCAAGCGTGTGGCTGGCCTTTCCGGGCATGCAATCATCTGCGGTCACGGCCCGGTGGGTGAAAAACTCAACAACGCGCTGCGTGATGCTGGGGTACAGACGCTGGTGGTCGAACTGAATGCGGAAACCGTGCGCACGCTCCAGCGGCACGGCCAACCGGTGCTCTTCGCCGACGCCTCGCATGAGGAAACGTGGGAGCTGACCCGCCTGAAGCATGCCAGCCTCGTCGCACTAACCTTTCCTGATGCCACGGTCAACGCCCAAGCATTGTCCTCAATCCGGGAGCTGAGGCCGGACATCCCCGTGCTGGCACGGGCACGTTTCAGCTCGGATGTGGAACGCCTGAAGCGCCTCGGCGCGACTCAGGTCGTGAATGATGAGACGGAAGCCGCGAACTCCATCGTGGAGCAGGCGAGGACGTTGCAAGGCGGGTGACTTCTGATAAAGCGGGTAAGACGTTAGAAGTGAGTAGTTAGATGTGGCACTGCCACAATAGAACCCTCTAACTTCACTCAAAGTGCATCCTGCCGATGTCCGAGCGGCGCTGCATGCCGTCGAAGGTCACCTTGGTGCTTTCCGCGTACGCTTTGTCTCGCGCTTCGACTCGCGTGGCTCCTTGCGCCACGATGGCGAGGACTCGACCGCCGTTGGTCTCAAACTGACCGCCAGCATTGCGCTTGGTGCCGCAGTGATACACGCGCGCACCGCTGACGGACTCCAAACCGCTGATCACGTCCCCGCTGCGGGAGGAGGCGGGATAACCGGCGCTGGCGCTGATCAGGCAAATGCTCCAACCGGGCGCGAACTGGATCAGATCCGGCTGCAGGTTTCCTTTCGCGGCTTCAAAGGCGTAAGTCGCGAAATCACCACGCAGCATGGGCAGCACGGCCTCGGCTTCGGGGTCGCCAAAACGGCAGTTGTACTCGATGACCTGTGGCCCCGTGGGCGTGAGCATGAGGCCGAAGTAGAGGAAGCCGCGATACTTGAGTCCGTCTTTGAGAATGCCCTGCACGGTGGGTTGCACGATCTCGCGCTCAATGCGCTGCATCAAGGCCGGTTCTGCGAGTTCCAGCGAGGCCACGGCACCCATGCCGCCAGTGTTTGGCCCTTGGTCGTTGTCGCGGATGCGTTTGTAGTCGCGGGCGGGCATGAGGATTTGATAGGACTCGTCGCAAACCGACGCGAACACGGAAATTTCGGGTCCAGTGAGGCATTTTTCGACCAACAGGTCGCCAGGGCCGAAGCAACGCTTTTCCATGACGTCGTCGATGAACAGCTCCGCTTCTTCATGGCTCGTGCAGACGGCCACGCCCTTGCCAGCGGCCAAACCGTCGAATTTCAGCACAATGGGCGTCTCGGTGAGGGCGGCTTTGGCCTCAGCGGCGTTGGTGCAGATGGTGAAACCGGCCGTGGGGATGCCGTGGCGCTGCAAAAACTTCTTGGCGAAGGTTTTGGAGGCTTCCAACTGCGCGATCTCCTTCAGCGGCCCCCAGCATGGGATGCCTGCCTCGGCACAGAGATTGGCCAGACCGCGATCCTTGACCAACCAGGCCTCCTCGCCCGCCACACAGAGGTCGATGCTGTTTTGCTGCATCCAGGCGATGAGTTCCGGCAATCCAGGCACATCCACACGCGTTGCGAGCGCCGCGATGGCATCGCTGCCGGGATAGGCAAAGAGTTCGTGCTGCTGTGGCGACGCGCTGAGAGCCGTGATGAGGGCGTGCTCGCGGCCGCCTTTGCCTGTGACGAGAATTTTCATGGGGGCGGATGCTTAGCAGAGGGCGACACCGGCGCAAGCCTCCGCACGAGACGGCTGCGCCGTGGCGGCTTGCGCCACATGTGGCGTTATTTGCGACAGGGCGTGGAGACGGGAAAATGCGGCACTTTTGACCTTACCAACCACCAGCCCCCTTTTCCCCACCTACCCTCACGCGGACCAGCTTCATCATCGGGTGGCCTTGCATGCGGCGGTGCGGAGAGTGCTGGAAAGCGGCAGCCTCATCCTGGGGGCCGAGCTGGCGGCGTTTGAGAGCGAGTTCGCTGCGTTTCTCGGTGCGAATCACGTCGTGGGAGTCGGCAGTGGCACAGATGCGATCGAGCTGATGCTACGAGCGCTGGAAATTGGGTCGGGGAGCCGTGTGGTGGTGCCTGCGTTCGCACCTTCGGCGGTGGCGGCAGGAGTGCTACGGAGTGGGGCGGAGGTGGTGTTCGCTGACATTGAGCGGGATACTTTCACGCTGTGCCCGGAGTCGCTGGACAAGCTGCTGCGCTCACCCGCCGGGCGGGGTGTGAAAGCGGCACTGGTGGTACATCTTTTCGGGCATCCGGCGGACTGGCTAAATCTGCAACGCGTGGCAAACGAGCACAGCATCACGCTGCTGGAAGACTGCGCTCAAGCGCATGGCGCGGAGTGGCAGGGGCGCATGACCGGCACGCTGGGAAAAATGGCCGCGTTCAGCTTCTATCCGACGAAAAACCTAGCCGCCTGCGGTGATGCGGGTGCGGTGGCGACGCATGACGCGCTTCTTGCGGAGCGCCTGCATCTCATCCGCCAGTATGGCTGGCGAGAGCGGAATGTGAGCACCCTGAATGGTGTCAATAGCCGACTGGACGAGCTGCAAGCGGCACTGCTGCGGGTGAAGCTGGTAACGCTGCGAGATCAGGTGAACCAGCGGCGTAGGCTGGCCGCTCTCTATGACATGCGATTGCTCTCGAACGATCTGCTGACACCGCCTGCCGTGCGCGGTGGCTGCGCGCATGCGTTTCATCAGTATGTCGTGCGCTCTGAGCGCCGGGACGACCTGCTGCGGCACTTGGAAAAAGCAGGCATCCCAGCGGCGGTGCATTATCCCGTTCCGCTGCACCAGCAGCCTGCTTTCGCGGCTCAAACGACCTGTCCAGAGGCTGAAGCCGCTGCCTGCACCGTCCTTTCCCTCCCACTGCACCCTCATCTGACGGAAAAAGCTGTGAACACGGTGTGCGAGGCAATTGAAACCCTGCCACCGCGATGCTAGCCGCCGAGTACGACATTCTGCGCCAAGTCGAGGACCGCCACTGGTGGCATGCAGTGCTGCGCCGCCAAGTGCTGCTCACTCTGGCGGGAGCCGCGCTGCCGCCAAGAGCGCACCTTCTGGACGCAGGTTGCGGCACCGGCGGCATGCTGGCGTTTCTGCGGGAAAACTGCCCTCATCTGGACCTGGACGGCATCGACGCCTCAGAACTGGCCGTGCGGCACTGCCTCACACGCGGACTGAAGCAGGTGCGGCACGGGTCCGTCCATAGCCTGCCTTTTGCCAATGACACCTTCGACGTGGTGCTGAG
>CAXNGR010000385.1:0-4947 GCA_964201265.1 Verrucomicrobiaceae bacterium | reverse complement strand
ATTGCCAAGATGGAGGTCCAGCTCAAGACCGCCAAGGGCGCACGCAAGGACGAGCTGGAGACGAAGCTGAAGGCAAACCAGGAGATCATGGCGGAGATCGAGAAGCGCACGGATTACGACGCGTCGCTCTACTACCGTCTTGGCCGCTGCTATTATGAAATGGGAGCGCCTAAGGAAGACGGCACGGCGGGGGATGCTTCACGCCTCTGGCAGTCCACGCTGGCCTTTGAGGTCATCGTCAATGAGTTCAAGGATTTCCCGCAGCGCGACAAGTGCATGTATGGCCTGATCATGGTGAATGCCGCACTGAAGCGCATCCCGCAGGCGCGTGATCTGTGCGAGAGGTTCATCGACAATTTCCCGGAGAGCGAGCAGATCGGCCAAGTGTCCGAACTCTACGGCATGCTGGCCTATCAAAACGGCAAGCTGGCCGACGCGGAAAAGGCCTTTGCAAAAGCAGAGACCTTCCCCAAGGCGGACAAGGAGCGCCTGCGCTTCCTGCGCGGCAGCGTGTTGTTTGAGCAGCAGCGTTTCGATGACGCCCGCACGGCCTACGAGTTGCTGGTTCAGGAGTTCCCGGATACAGTGTACAAGGATGACGCTCTCTACCGCGTTGCGCTGACGTATTTCTATCAGAACGACTACAAGAGCGTGATGAAGGCTTTCAAGAGCTACATCAAGGAGAACCCCAAGGGTCAGTTTGTGGTCGATGCGCGTTACCGCATCGCCTTCATCAACTTCCAAGGCGGGGACAAAGAATCTGCCTTCGAGGAGTTGCAGGGGATCATCAAAGACGCACCAAACGACCAGAACATCGGTCAGGTTCACGCACTGACGGGGGATATTTACAACCAGAAGGCTGATTATGAGAACGCGATGGTGCATTTCGCCGCTGCCGTGGACAAGGCGAAGAGCGACGATGTGCTCAACTACGCCATGGACAACGTCACCGACCTCTACGTCGGCTCCAACAAGTGGAAGGAGCTGTCGGAGATGTGGCAGAAGTACTACAACACGCACAAGGACAACGACGATCTCTCCCTCAAGGCCATCCTCTGGATCAGCCGTGCCAACATCAAGGAAGGTAAACTGGAGGAGGCGAAAAAAATGCTCTCCGAGCACATCAAGACCCGCATCTCCGCCCCGGCCAACCAGCAGGTGGAGGGATTGATCCAGCAGCTCGTCAGCATCAGTGCTCCGAAGCGCCGTCGGGCACCAACCACCAACAAAACTCCTCCCGCCGATGGTGCGGCCAAACCTGCCGATGCTGCCGCAACGCCGCCACCGGTGACTGAGTTGACGTTTGAGGACGTTGAAAAGCAGTTGGAAGAGCTTCTGACTCCGCCCCAGGCAGCGATGAACGGCACGGCCCAAATGCGCATCCTGTTTGCGAAGACCTGGCTGGCCAAGACGATGAAAATCCCGGACAAGGCCGAGAAATTCTTCAACATCATCATTGAAGTGGCCAAACCCGACGACCTCAGTCCGATGCTGCTGGCAACCGTAGGCGATAGCGCTCGCCGAAAGGGTGATCTGGACAAGGCAAACGCCTGTTACATCCGCTTGCGCGACTTCTTCAAGGACAGCGAGTACGCTGACGGCGCACCGGTCGGCTTGGCTGAAATCGCATTTGAGAAGGGCGAGTTCGATAAGGCACTGGACCTATTTAAAACCGCCTCAGAGTTTCAAGGTAGCTCACGCATTCTGGAGGCCACCCAGGGCATCGCGAAGACCCAATTTAAGCTCAAGAAGTATGAGGATGCCAAGGCGCTCTATGAGCAGATCGCCAACACCAAGGAATGGCGCGGCGAGGCCACAGCCAACGCTTTGCGCATGCTGGGTGAGATTGATGCCGCCAACGGTAAGCACGAGGCCGCCATTGCCTACTTCCAGCGCGTCTTCATCGCCCACCAGAAGTGGAAAAATGAGATGGCCAAGGCTTACCTGCTGAGCGCCAAGTCATTTGTGACCCTCGGCAAGCGTGACGAGGCCAAAAAACACCTTCAAGAGATGACCGCCCGCAAAGATCTCCTGGATCAGCCGGAAATGAAGGAAGCTCAGCAGCTCCTCTCCACCCTGTGATTTTCACGCGAACCCACTCCACCCAGAACATCATGCGCACGTTCGCCTGCCTTCTCTGTCTCATCTTCGCCGCCGCTGGCTCTGCCTTCGGCCAGGCCATCGTTTTGAAGGGCGGAGACCGTATCTTTTCCTCCGAGTTCACCATTCAGGAGGGGAAAATCATCCGCACCATCAAGATCGGTGAAAACACCGCCACGAGCGTCATCGACAAGAAAAACATCGACATCCTGGAGTGGCCCTACCCCGCAGAATTGACAGAGTCCTCAGACCTGTTGGCGAAAGGGAAAACCGAAGAGGCCATCGCCGTGCTCAAGAAGGGGCGCGACTTTTTTGAGAACTTCGAAGGCATTGAGGGCAACTGGTTTGTCGATGTGTACTTCGCCTACATTGAGGCGCTGAACCAGGGCGGCAAGTTTGACGACGTGGTGAAATCTCTGCCCGCTCTGCGTGCGCTGAAGCTCACGGACGCCCAGAAAATGCGCCTTCGTATCATCCAGCTCGACATTGAGCGTCAGACCACCTCTGATTACATCTCGATCATTGGCGAGGCGCAGAGCATTTTAAAGGAGACGGACGACTCCGCCATTGGCGCGTCACTCTGGAGCATCATCGCGGATGTCCACACGCGAAAGAAGGAGTGGGAGAAGGCGTTGCTGGCTTATCTTCGTATCCCAGTGTTTTACGGCACCCAGATGCAGCGCGTGCCAGAGGCGGAGTTGAATGCCGCCCGCATTCTCATCCAGATGAAGCGCTACGAGGACGCCACGTCGTTCCTGAGCCGCATAATCGAGTCCTATCCCGGTTCTCCCGTCGCGGAGACCGCCACGAAGGAAAAAGCCGCCATCAACGGCATGAAAAACGTCGCCGAAGAGGATGCTACCGCCGCTGAGAGCAAAGAGGGCGATGGCAAACCCAAAACCGAAGAAGCCCCACCTGCTGCTGAAGCAGCCCCCAAAGCCTAATTTCCCCCTGATCCATGCAAACCAACACTGCCACCACCATGACCCGACACATCCCCCACGGCCCCGCCCGCGCATTCCTCTGTGCCCTGCTGGCGTTTGGCTTTTTTGCTTCCTCCAATCTTTTCGCCCAGGATGCTGCGCCTGCTGAAGCTGCGCCTGCGGCTGAGCAGCATCACACGTTGATCGACCGCTTTATTGAAGGCGGCTGGGTCATGTACCCCATCACCGCCTGCTCCATCGCCCTCGTCTGGCTTACCGTGGACCTCTGGATGCGCACAGGCATCAAGAAGATGGCCCCTCCGGCCCAGGTCGCGCAAACCCAGGATTTGTTCCGTGCGGGTGACTATGTCGGTGCTTACCAGTTCTGCAAAGGCAACCCCTCGCCGTTTTGCAACATCACCCGGGTGTCACTCAGCTTCGTGGGTGAAGGACATGATGCGACGGAGGCCGCCTTGTTCACCGAACTCAACAAGGTCAACTCCGCCATTCAGACCCGCATCAACTACCTTTCCGTCATCGGTGTCTGCACTCCCATGATCGGTCTGACCGGCACGGTGACGGGGATGATGAGCGCTTTCTCCACCCTGAGCACCAGCGGCGCGGGTGACCCCTCCAAGCTCTCCGGTGCCATCGGTGAGGTGCTCATCGCGACGGCTTCTGGTTTGTTCATCGCCGTTCCTGCTTTCATGTTCTTCTACTTCCTGCGCAATCGCCTCCAGGTCGGGATGAGCGATCTCCAGGAGATCGTCAACTCCCTGTTCCGCAAGATGCCCTACCAGCATCTCAAGGACGCCCACGTCGGCGAGGAAGAGTTCTTCGCGGCGATTCCAAACTGGGTGGCTGGCGGCGACGAGCCTGCGGCGGTGGCCGTTGCCGTCTGAGTTTTTTCGAGACACTTCAACCCTTGACCTTTTTCTAACACTATGGGCGGCGGCGGCGGCGGTGGTGATGGTGAACCGGAGTTTCAAATTGCTCCGATGATTGACGTGCTGTTGGTGCTGCTCATTTTCTTTATGAGCATCACCTCGGCGCAGGTGTTGCGCATTGACAAGGAGATCCAGCTCCCTGTTGCCGGCGATGCCAAGAAAAAGGAAAAGAACGTCATGAACGAGGCCGCACTGAACGTGCGCTGGGCCAACAGCAAGGCGATCATCACATTCGAGGACCGGAAGTACGAGGTGGTCGAGCCGCTCATTGAACTGCTAGACCAGCGTAAAAAGTCCAATCCTACTTATCGTGTCGTCATCCGAGGAGACAAACGTCTCCCAGCCATCGAAATCCAGCGTGTGATGACCATCGTCGCCCAGGCTGGCATTGATGACATCTCCTTCTCCGCTCTGAACAAAGAATAACCGCTCATCATGTCAGCCCCAGGCCAGAAAAAACATCGTGAGATCGAAAGCGAGCAGCTCGCCGTCGGTTTCCAGATCGCCCCGATGATTGACGTGGTGTTCGTGATCATGCTCTTCTTCATGGTCATGGTCGGCTCCGTGAAAGTCGAGCGTGAGCTGAAAAGTCAGCTCCCTGGACTCGCTCCGCCCAGCGCGGACGCGCCGCAGGAAATGCCAGACGAGATCATCGTTGGTGTGGAGGAAAGCGGCTCAGTGACGATCAACGAGGAAGAGTTTGATGGCCCCACGGACAAAAAACTGCCCAATTTCACGGCCACACTCGCACGGTTGAAGCAAGAGGCTGATAACCGCAATGCCAAGGTCATCGTCACCATTTCGGCGGAGGAGCAGGCCACTTATGAGCGTGTGATCGACGTGCTCAACGCGCTCGCCGTCGCGAAGGTCGCCAACGTGACCTTTACCGTTGGCGGTGATTCGGGCTTCTGAAGCCCGCTTGATGTTTTTTTATCCAGCGCCCAAGAAAGCCCATTCTGGGACGTCCTGTTCAGACA
>CAXNGR010000384.1:0-4950 GCA_964201265.1 Verrucomicrobiaceae bacterium | reverse complement strand
GAACTGACGGACGTGACGGAAGAATGGCAGCTCTGGCATGTCTGGGGGGCTACCGCGCCTGTGGGAGTGAAATCGGACCGCTTTGGCATGCCTGGAGTCGATGTCTGGCTCCCCATGGGTGAAACGTTCGAGCCTGCATGCCAAGTGCTGAACGACGAAGATCTCGAAACTTGGCGCATCCTGCAAAAAGTCCCGCGCTGGCCGAACGAACTGAACGCGGAGACGTTTCCACCCGAGGCCGGACTCGAAACACGGGCGATGGATTTTTTCAAAGGCTGCTACATCGGCCAAGAGGTACTCTCACGCATCAAAACGACCGGGAAGATGCCGCGCGAGATAATCGCGTTTGAAACAGAGACGGCGGTCATGGTCGGCGCTGAGATTTGGACGGACAAAGCCGTCGGCACGGTGACGAGCGTCACCACGCATCCCGTGACAGGATGCACCATCGGCTTGGGCATGGTTCGGCAGGGAGCCGCAGGCAGTCCGCTTTCTGTTTCAGGCGCCGTTTTGCGCAGGCGCTGATTTCAATTCGCGGGTCGAAGATCGAAGCACACGAGCTTGTCTTTTTGACGCACCAGCAGCCTGCCGTTGGCGATAGCGGGAGAGGAGCAGCCCATGGCGTCAGTTTTGGCGCGGCCGAGATCCTGATAGGCGGTGTTGGTGGCCTTGAGCATGCGGACGTGCGTGCCGTTGTTCTCATAGACGAGCAGTTTGCCGTCGGCGATGAGCGGGGAGGTGATGGTGCTGTTGATCTCGTTCACGACCCACTTTTCTTTGCCGGTGACGAGGTCGAGACACTGATGCTTCTCGCCGCAGCAGAGATAGACATTGCCCTCGTGAATGATCGGGCTGCCAGTGTAGCGGCGGGTGACCCAATAATTTGACCACGCAGCCTTGGGCTTGCCATCCGCCTGCATTTGATAAGCGCGAAGGCCGACGCCCTCGGTGCCGCTGTAGAGCACGAGCCAGTCGCCGCTGGCCACCGGCGTGCTCTGGCTGCCGCCTTCAACCGTCCAGAGCAACTCACCGCTGTCGGGATTCAGGCCATAGAGCGCGTTGTTGCCATTGATGACGAGCACCGGCTTGCCGTTCTCCGGTTTCCACCAGGTCGGGCTGGCGACGCTGCCTCTGGCGGCAGTTTGCTCCCACACGAGCTTGCCATCGGCCTTGGAAAAGGCGCAGGTCTTGCCCGCAGCCATGTAAACGCGATCCCCGACGATGAGCGGAGACGCGGCCGGGCCACTCATGCCGAGAGGCGCGGTCCAGACGAGCTTGCCGTCGTCTTCGTTCACACAAATCAGCTCGGTGCTGCATGCGGCATACACTTTGCCATCGACCACCGCACAGGTGCTGGAGGACTGACGGCCGCTGGGCTTGCCGGGCTTGGTGTATTTCCACACCTGCTTCCCAGAAGCCAGATCGAGGCACAAAATCACGTCCTGGGCCACCTTCACGGTGTTCGGCACGGTCGCGATCATCTTCTCCTTCACATCCGGCGGGAAACCCTCGTCATCGAGCCACTTGGTGAAGGCGGCGGCATTTTCAAACGGCTTGCCCTGGCGGCTGGACATCTTTTCGAGCCATTCGAGTGCGATGGCGTTCTTCCCGGCCTTGAAGCGGCTGGCGACCCACGAGCCGATATTGATCTCCTCTTTTTCGGTGAGGTTGTCCTTCCGCCACTGAGTCACCCATTCGTCAAACTTCTCGCCACGCAGTTTCGGCAGGTTGAGACGAGTTTCTTCGAGCTTCTTGGTCAGTTCGGGCGAGGTGCCGCGAAAGTTGAGAGTCTGCATGACCTCGGTGTCGATCTCGCGCGTTTCAGAAACCACGCGCTCATGCCAAACGACGCTCAAAAACACGCGTTCTCCGCTCACCACCGGGCTGCCATGACCGCCGTATTCGTTGCTGGGAATGAACTCGCTCTCCCAGACCTTTTTGAGACCTTCCGCCGGAAAAGCGTCCGAGATCGGGCTGGTGTCCTGCGAGACGCCATTGCGGTCCGGGCCGCGCCATTGATTCCAGTCAGCGGCAAAGAGAACCTGGGCGAGCAGCAGGAAGGAGGCGGGGAAGATTTTTTTCATCATGCGCGGCGGTTAACGCCGATTTGGCGCTTGAAGTTTCATCCACTAGGCCGCTCGAATGATTGCAGCCGGGGAAATGGTACGCAGGGAGGGGATCGAACCCTCGACCAATTGGTTAAAAGCCAACTGCTCTACCGCTGAGCTACCTGCGCATTTCCGAAACGGGGGCGGTATGTATTCAAAAGAGAGCACTGCGCAAGCCGGAATATGCTCCAGAGCGGACTTTCTGAACCAACAGGTCGAGACCGCTCTCGGGACGTTGGACGGGAAAAAAGTGGATTCCGGCCTCTGCGGCACCGTCGGCATCGCATCTGGCATCATCGCCGATGTGCAGACAGTCCTGCGGCTTCAGGCCGACTGCGGTCAGCGCTGCCTGGAACATGCGCGGATGCGGTTTGGCGGCCCCCACCTCGCTGGAGATCACGATTTGCTCGAAAAAGCGGCTCAAATCATGCCCGGCAAGGATGCAGCGCAAGCGGCGGTCGAAATTGGAAAGCACAATCAGGCGATGATCTCGCACAAGGGCGTTCAAAGCAGGCAAAACATCGAGAAAGAGGCTCCAGGCGGCGGCTTCGGCGTAGTGCTGGTAAAGCTCGTCAAACAGGCCTTCGAGCGTTTGCAAAGGCAAGGGAGCACCAAGCACCTGGGCGAACACTTGGTCCACCAATCCACGCCACCAGCCGCGATCATCGTCCGCAGCCGCAGTTCCGGGCGGATGCAGCGGCGGCGGCGTGGTTTTCCACGCTGCACGGAATGCCTGCATCAAATCGTCAGGCATCGCCTTAACGCCGTGTCTAGCCGCAAACCGCGCGTAAATCAGTCCGACGGGCTCCGCTGGCCGGATGAGCGTGCCTGCGGCATCAAAAAAAAGCGCCTGCAATGACATGCGTGGGCATAAAAAAAGGGAGCGGCCATGACAGCCGCTCCCGTGATTGAAAATAGCTTACTTAGAGACGGTGTAAGGATTCTTTCCAGCGGTCTGCGCCACAGGCTCCACGGGAAGCTCTGGAAGACGGCAGTGCCAACTGGAACCCGGCATGGCGTGGCCGCCATGCAGGTCGTTCAGGCTGCCGACCATGTAGGGCTTTGGATCTTGAGGGCGGAAGATGTTCCAGAAGCCCCAGTAGCCGTCGGTGACGGTGTCGCCGTAAGAATTAAGGCCGCTCTGATAAACTTTTCTGGTGGAGAAAAGTCCGCGCTTCACGACGCCGCTGGCCACTGCTGGGTAGCGACCGATCGCACGGGCGGAAAAGTCAGCGCCGTCATCAACGGTGTCCATCGTGAGGTCGGTGTAACGGTTGGCTTCACGGTAAACGACATCATCCCCACGGCGGGCGGCATTGAAGGCGATGTTTGAGTAATCGCGTCCCTGGCGATCCACCACTTTACCACCGTAGTTGGTGGTGTCGTCGGTGATGTCCATCAGAGTCGTGCCCACCTGACCGACTCCCTGGCTCACATAGCCGAGCCCCCTGTTGGTCGCAGGCGCTGCCTTGCAAGGCAACTCAGCCGAAGGACGCGTGTTGTTACTGGTGCAAGAGGCGAGGAGTGAGAGCAGGGAGAGTGACAGCAGCAATTTCATAAGAAAGTATGATTCTGTCGGAAACGGGGGGGAAATGTCAAAGCTAAAATCTGTGAATGTGGCGGAGGGTGGCATAAAAGACGCTGGATTGATGAAAGAGGGACACCCCGAGGGCGTTTTCGCGCCACCCCCAAACCCCTGCCCCTCGCTTTCGTCCATGAAAACGGCTTCCCTTTGCCTGCTCCTCGCCTCTTTTTCCCTGACTGCCTCTGCCGCTGCCCCTGATCTCAAGGTCACAGCCGCTAAGATCGACGAACTCGTGAACGCCAAGCTGGCGAAGGAAAAAATCACGCCCAACAAGCCGGCCAGCGACGAAATCTTCGTCCGCCGCGTTTATCTCGACGTTGTGGGGCGCATTCCGACGCTTCAGGAAACCACCCAATTCCTCAAAGACAGCGATCCCGAGAAGCGCTCCAAGTTGATCGACGAACTAATCGCCAGCGACGGCTATGTGCAGAATTTCTACAATTACTGGGCCGACATCCTGCGCATGAAGAGCCAGATGGTCGGCGGTGGTCAGAGTCTGCCCGCCTTTTACGGCTATTCAAACTGGCTCAAGTCCAGCCTGCGCGAGAACAAGCCCTATGACCAGATGGTGCGCGAGGTCGTCACCGCCGATGGTAAAAGCTACGAAAACGGTGCCATCGGCTTCTACATCCGGGATTACAACATGCCGCTCGATAACATGGCCGTGACCACGCAGATCTTCCTCGGCACCAGCATGGTCTGCGCCCAGTGCCACAACCATCCGTTCGATAAATGGACGCAGATGGACTACTACCAGATGGCCGCCCACACCTACGGCATGACGGCCAGCAACGGGCTGACCAACCCACTCCTGGCCCAGGCCATCTACGGCGGCGGCACGGCGAAAAACAAAAGCAACCGCTACGGCGGCGCGGTAACGAAGTTCGCCCTGCCTGAAGGCATCGAGCGCAAGGACGTCGGACGCGCCATGACGGAAATTCTCCGTCCCCTGCGCTACAACAACGTGCTGGACCAGACCGACAAGAAGGCGCTGGCACTTCCGCATGATTATCAGTACACCGACGCCAAGCCCAAACAGAAGATCGAGCCGTTCATCCCCGCCTCCTTCAGCAAGGACGGCAAGATCGTCAAAGAAGATCAGCAGCCCATCACGTCTTACGCCGCGTGGATGACGAGCAAGGAAAACCCGCGCTTCACCACCGTCATCGCCAACCGCCTTTGGAAAAAACTCATGGGCCAGGGCCTCATCGAACCCGTGGATGAGATCACCGACAGCACCGTGCCGAGCAATCCGCA
>CAXNGR010000383.1:0-4961 GCA_964201265.1 Verrucomicrobiaceae bacterium | reverse complement strand
GCGGCGGTTGGCCCTCCCGGTCTGGGTGCAGGCGCAGGCAGAAGTCTTCGGTGAGCTCATACGCGTCCGAGCGCACAGCCAGGAGATCGCTGGTGGTCTTCACGGGGGCGAAGCGGATACGCGAGACTTCGATGGCACCTGCGCCCTGGAAGCACTCGATGGCCGCGCCCATGGCGGTTTCCACCTGAACGACGGCAGGTGAGCTGCCATCGCGCGGATCGACCGTTTTTTTGTTCATGATCGGCGGCAGCGGAATGAGGCCGTCGTTCGCCTCCAGAGCGGTTTTGAGCGCCTGGAGATCGATCCATAGGTTGTTCGTGTTGAAGTAGCGATGCAGGTCAATGTTTTGAAAATGGCTCTCGTCCTCCTTCGGGCACTGAGCAGACTCGCGCAGCAGAAAGCGACTGTCCCGCAAGCGCACGGCGAGATGCCCGCCCTTTTTGTCCGACTCGGTGCGCCGAGTGACCTCCATGGCAAACGGCATGCCGCTGTCTGCGAACCACGCGAGGATGGCGGGATCGAGCGTTGCACCGAGGTTGTCGGAATTCGACACAAAGGCATAGCGCACTCCACTGCCAAGCAGGCGCTGAAGCCAGCCTGAGCCAACAAGGCAGGCGTAGATGTCGCCATGGCCCGGCGGGCACCACTCCTGATCGGGATTGGCCGGCCAAGTGGCAGGCTCCAGGGAGCCAGCGAGGACCTTGGGCACCTTGTTTTGCATGAGTTCCCACGTCTCACGACCGCCCAGCTCTGGGAAACGCGCCGCGAGATGCGCGGCGGTGTCTGCGGAGGTGCTGAAGCTGTTCATCAGCATGAAGACAGG
This sequence comes from Verrucomicrobiaceae bacterium, assembly GCA_964201265.1. GTDB lineage: Bacteria > Verrucomicrobiota > Verrucomicrobiia > Verrucomicrobiales > Verrucomicrobiaceae > Prosthecobacter. The sequence goes on along the minus strand of CAXNGR010000383.1, from coordinate 4,138 downwards.
CACCTCACCGCCGGTTTGCGCGCGCAGGCGAAGAATCTGCCGCGCGATCAAATCGAGAAACGTGTCCGCACCACGCACCGGCAGCAGAGACTTCGCCTTCTCCAGGCCCATGCCAGTGCCCAGGCCGCCATTGAGCTTGATGAGCACGGTTTGCTGGAGCAATCCGGCGGCACGATCCGCAGTCGGAGCCGTGAGCGTGTCAGCGCGTGGTAGATCCTTGGCGGGTGAAATCGTTGCCTCGGGAATCATGCCCGTCTCACCGGCCAGCAAGGCGGCGTAGCTGCCCCGAAAGGCACGGATGGCGGACTCGCTCAGGCCGGCGGCCTGCATTTTCTGACGGAAAGGCGCAAAGGATGTCTCAAGGCTCTCGGGAGTGCGGGTTGGGCTGCTCATACCCCCAAGGCTAGAGGATCGGCGTGCCGTGGCAAATGATGATTCCTTGCGCATGACTGGAAACACCGAACCGTGAGACAGATTCATGCGTATCCCGTCGCACCCCGATTCATGGACATTTCCTCGAAAACACTTTCCTCCAGCCAATTCGTGCTGCCAAGCACACTGCCCATGATCGTGCTCGACGGCTGCTATCATTTTCCAGGCTGCCATCTGCCGCTGTTCATCTTTGAGGAACGCTATCGCCTCATGCTCGACCACGCGCTGCGCACCGACCGCATGTTTTGCGTGGGGGTGCGCGAGCAAGACGATGAAGTGCTGCCCGTCGTCACGGCGGGCCTGATCCGCGCCTCAATGAAAAATGCGGACGGCACCTCGCAGGTGATGCTTTTTGGGGTGAACCGCATGCGCATTACCGGCTGGGAGCAGGCGAAACCTTTCCGCATCGCTCAGGTGGAGCCGTTGCTGACGAAGAAGGCTCCGCCCGAGGCGCTGTGTGAGTTGAAACTGCGTGCGCTCGAACTCCTGCCGCTGCCTACGGACGACAGTTGCGAGAGCATGCAAAAGCTGCGCAATGGGCTGGAACAGATGGATGAGGACGAAACGGTCTGCGACATCATCGCGTTCCACTTTTTGCGCCGGAAGTCAGCGCTCCGCGCCCTGCTCGTCGAAGTCTGCCCGCAACGCCGCTACGAGAGGTTGATCGCCGAACTGGAGAAGGCGCAGGACTGATGCTCACGCCTCATTTTTCACCGGATTCGTTAGCGTCCCGATTTTTTCGATCTCCACGCTCACCACATCGCCCTCCTTCATAAACACCGGCGGCGTGCGTGCCATGCCCACACCATGCGGCGTGCCGGTGAGGATCACCGTTCCAGGCATCAGCGTGGTGCTGCCGCTGAGGAACTCGATCAGCGTGGGCACATCGAAGATCATGTCGTTCGTGTTCCAGTCCTGCATCGTCTCGCCGTTCAGCACCGTCTTGATCGCTAAGCTGTTCGGATTCGGTATCTCATCCGCCGTCACCAGCACCGGCCCCAGTGGGCAGAAGGTGTCGAAGGATTTCCCTCGGCACCACTGACCGCCACCGCCGGATTTCTGCCAGTCGCGAGCGCTCACATCGTTCGCGCAGGTGTAGCCGAGCACATGCTTCAAGGCGTCCGCACGGCTCACATTCTTCGCCGTTTTGCCGATGATGACCGCCAGCTCGCATTCGTAGTCCACTCGGTCGCTCTTCAAATGCGTCGGCAGCAGGATCGGATCGCCTGGATGCTGGATCACATTCGGCAACTTCATGAACACCACCGGATGCGGGGGAATCGCCGCCTTCGTCTCTTCCGCATGAAATTGGTAGTTCAGCCCGATGCACACAATCGCGAACGGCTGGATCGGCGTCAGCAACTTCACCACCTCCGCTTGGCGATCTGTGACCCGATGATCGCCAAAGAGGTCGCCTTCGATGACAAGCGCCGTTCCATCGGCCTGCTGCGCGGCGTGCGCGATGTTTCCTTGCGAGTCGGAGTAGCGGATGATTTTCATGGATTATGCGTGCTCGTGCTCAAGTAGCTCATCAAGGCACATAAAATGAGCATCGTTGTGGTAGAGCTTCAGTTGATGGGTGTGGGCTGTGGCTGCGATCCAAAGATCATTTTCAGGGATCGGTTTTCCTACCTTGCCGAGATGCTCTTTGAATCGCGCGTAGGTTTTGGCGGTTTCATCGTCTGGATAGATGATGATGGTCTCTTGGAGAAACTCTTCTAGCGGCTCTCTTGACCGCGTTGGGTTGCCAGAGTGCTCCACGCCATACCAAAGCTCTCCCAAGGCAGTGACGGGCAGGTACAGCTCGCTAGCAGCGTCCAGCTTTTGACTCACCTCCACCGAGCGCTGCCGCAGATGCAGCACCACCGCCGTGGTGTCCAGCGCAAGACTACCAGGATTCATGGCCTTGGTCGAGGTGCTCGCACTCCTGGGTCGCTGCCTCAAACGAATCTCCATCCGATCCGCTGAGGCTACCAGAAGTTTTCTCGATCATACGGCTTCGCCGCTCGCGCCGATTTTCCCGCAGTTGGTGGACGTATTCAGCGGCTGCCGAGACATCTGCGCTCGGCAGATGTCGCAGGTCTTCCAGGATGGAGTAGATCGCGGTGGACATGCCGGAAGGTTAGACCGCGCAGCTTCCCCCCGCAAGAAAGGCTTCACCGCCGGTTCCAGGCCACCAATTCCTCGTATTTGGCCCCGGTGCCGCCAAACAGATCCAACGCGCTGCCCACCGTGCCGTCCACGCGGCCTTGGCTCAACTCGTCGATGCGTTTCAAATCATCGAGATGGCGAATGCCGCCCGCGTACGTCATCGGAATCGGTGAATGCTCGCCAAGGAAGCTCACCAGTGCTTCGTCGATGCCCTCGCACTTTCCTTCCACATCCACCGCATGGATCAAAAACTCCGCGCAGTGTCCGGCGAGCCATTTCAGCGACTCTGGCGTCACATCCAGCGTCGTCAGCGTCTGCCAGCGGTTCATCGCCACCGTCCAGCCTTTCGCCGTGGCCTTACAACTGAGGTCGATCACGAGTTTTTCACGCCCGGCAGCCGCGACCATCTTTTCCAGCCGCGTTTCGCTGAAGGTGCCGTCCGTTTCAAAGAGATAGCTCGTCACGATCACATGACTGGCCCCGGCATCGAGATACTCCGCCGCGTTGCAGGGCCGGATGCCCCCGCCGATCTGCAAACCGCCCGGATAAGCTGCCGCAGCCGCCTTCGCGGCCTGTTCATTGCCCTTGCCAAGCAAAATGACGTGTCCGCCGGTCAGGCCATCACGTTCGTACAGCTCCGCATACCAAGCCGCGTCGCGATCACTCACAAAGTTCGTCTTCAAGCCGGTCCCGTCATCGCGCAGCGATGAGCCGACGATCTGTTTCACGCGGCCATCGTGGAGGTCTATGCAGGGGCGGAATTTGGTCATGAGGAGGTCACGGAGTAGTCAAGAGAGTCAAGCCGTGGTCAAGAGGCCATGCGCCCCCCCTCTGGACTCCTTGACGGCGCAGCCTTGACCTCTGGACCTTCTCTGCTTTCTTCCGCCCGTCCATGACCTCCTTCGCCCCGGCTCTGCTTCTCCTTTCCCTGCGACTTACGCAAGGGTAGGCGGCCCGCGTTTCCTCGTCATGCCTTCCTTGCCGTCACGTCACGGCAGCTTTTTCATCCAGGCACCTTTCCGGTCCTTCTCATCTTTGTTACCTTCGTTTTCTCATCATGTTCAAAAATCCGTCCGCCAAATACCAGCGCTTCGACCCCGTCTCGTTGCCGAACCGCCGCTGGCCTTCCCAAACTCTTTTCAAAGCCCCCATTTGGTGCAGCGTCGATCTGCGCGATGGCAATCAAGCCCTCGCCGTGCCGATGAATGTTTCCCAGAAGCTCGACATGTTCGATGCGCTGGTGAAATGCGGCTTCAAGGAGATCGAAGTTGGCTTTCCCTCTGCCTCGAACACCGAGTTCGCCTTCAACCGCCGCCTCATCGAGGAAAAGCGCATCCCAGACGATGTCACCATCCAGTGCCTGGTGCAGGCGCGTGAGGACTTGATCGAAAAAACCGTCGAAAGCCTCATCGGGGCCAAAAAGGTCGTCATCCACATGTACAACTCCACTTCGCCAGCGCAGCGGAAGTATGTGTTTGGGAAGTCGAAGGAGGAAATCATCGCCGTGGCCGTTAAAGGAGCGCAGATGATCAAAGATCGCCTGCACCGCCTCACT
>CAXNGR010000382.1:0-4966 GCA_964201265.1 Verrucomicrobiaceae bacterium | reverse complement strand
AGGTGGAGGTGCCACCGGATCAGGTATTCACGACTTTCGAGGATTAAACAAAGGCCTTCGCGCTGGCGGATGTCGTGCTGATCACCACGCCACCGGGGCCGCGTCCGTTTCTCTTTGAGCAGGCGATCAAGGCGGGAAAGCATGTCTTCATGGAGAAGCCGGTGGCGGTGGATGCCATGGGCGCGAAGCGGGTGATCGCGGCGGCGCAGGAAGCGAAGCATAAGAACCTCAATGTGTGCGTGGGTTTCCAGCGCCGTTACCAGCCAACCTACATCGACGTGATCCACCGCATCCACACGGGCGAGATCGGCGATCTGATTTATGGTCGTGTGTATTGGAATGGAACCTCGCGCCCAGGCTTTTCGCGTGAGCCGGGGGAGAGCGAGCTGCATTACCAGATCCGCAACTGGTACTTCTTCACCTGGATGAGCGGGGACCACATCCTGGAGCAGCACTGCCACAACCTGGACGTGGCGAACTGGGTCATGAAAGGCGAGATGCCGATCAAAGCCACCGGCCAGGGTGGAAGGCAGGTGCGCAGAGCGAAGGAAAACGGGACGATCTTTGACCATCACACGGTCGAGTTCGAATATGCGAGCGGCATGCGCATCCTGAGCCAGTGCTGCCAGATCGGCGGCAAGTGCGCCCGGGATGTGAGCGAGCATTTCCACGGCACCAAAGGCGCGGCGGATCTGGCGAACGGCGGCAAATTCCTCCTCAACGGCCAGCCACCCGGCGGGAAGCGCACGCGCAACAAGGAAGACCCGTATCAACTGGAGCACGACGCGTTTTTTGAGAACATCCGCACCGGCAAAGTGCGCAACGATGCCGACTACGCGGCGCATTCCACGCTGATGGGCGTGATGGGCCGCATGGCGACCTACACGGGCCAGGTGATCACCTGGGAGCAAGTGATGGCCTCGCAAGAAAGCCTCGCGCCGGACAATCTCACCTGGAACACCGAGCCGCCAGTGAAGCCGGATGCGGAGGGATGGTATCCTGTGGCGATTCCTGGGACGACGACGCTGGGGTGAGTCCTATGGAGTGGCGACGACTCGTCGCCATAGCAGAAAGAATGGAAATCAGACCAAGCTTTTCCAACTTGTCGTGGATGGCAATGAGTCGTCGCCACTCCTTATGAGATGAGAAGCAACCGCATCTGCCCCGGCACCGGATCAGGAGCGCGATGGATGCAGGGCGGCACCAGGCAGCCTTCATGCAGCGTGGCGACACGCCAGAGATGGCCGATGCCGAAGGTGTAAGGCTTCGCGCCGGGCCGTGGGGCGTAGTGGAGGTCGTAGTAATGGTCGTTCAGCCATTCGCGAAAGGCTTCGTCATCAGCTCCACCGTAAGCTTTGAGAAGCAACGATCGTGTCTCCGGCACATCGACACGACGGATGGCTTGTTCGTTGGGCAGGCCCTCGGAAGACGCGCCGTGATAGGTGCAAAGCCAGGTGTCCAACTCGGCAGTGGCACTGTCGGCATGCCAGGAGCAGACATCGGTGCGCACGGGGCCGGTTTCCTCCGGCTGCACGTAACCGTTGATGCCATTCAAAACCGGTTCGAGCCCGTGCTCGGTGAGCAGGCGATGATCGGCAAGCATCGCCTCGACCGCCGCCTGACCTGCGGCACTCAAAGGCAACGCGTGAAGCATCTCGGCATCGAGAGTCGTGATCCCCTTCCCCAAACCGAGCTTGACCACGACTTCTCCGAAGTCGCCATCCAGCGTGCGCGGCCAGCATAAGGCGTTCACACCATCGCTGAAAGGTGTGGCGATAAGTTCCTCAAAACTGCCGACCAAGCGGACGTGTGACGCGGATAAAATGGCGGGTGAATGCATGGTCAGGAGAAAGCGGCTCTTTTTCGGCGTTCTGGTTTCGACATTCCCTCGTCATTCGGATTTACTCATTCGTCATTCTTTTTCCACCTCACGATGTCCGCCGCTCCCGCCAAATGGTACTCCTCCGTCACCCGCTACCAGTGGCTCGTGCTCGTCGTCGCATCACTGGGCTGGGTCTTTGATGCGTTTGAGGGGCAGATCTTCAACATCACGCGGAAGGCGATGCTGGCGGAAATTTTGCAGCAATCGCCGGATTCTGCGGGTGTGAAGGAGTGGGGCGACATCGTGCTGGGCTTCTTCCTAGTCGGCGGCACGCTGGGCGGATGGCTCTTCGGCATGCTGGCGGATCGCTGGGGCCGCAGTCCGACGATGATCGTCACGATCCTGTTTTACTCGATCTTTTCCGGCCTGACCTACTTCGCGACCGATCTGTGGCACGTCTGCACGTTGCGTTTCCTGGTGGCGATGGGCGTGGGTGGCGAATGGGCCGTGGCGGCGGCGCTCGTGGCTGAAGTGTTTCCCAAAGAAGCGCGGGCGCGTGCTTCCGGCATCTTCCATTCGACGAGCGTGCTCGCCACATGGATGGCGGGCATCACCGGCATGTGGGTGGGTGCAAACTGGCGCTACGGTTATCTCATCGGCGTGATTCCGGCGCTGCTCACCCTCTGGGTGCGGGCTTCCATCAAAGAGCCGGAGCGTCTGCAAGCGGCGCAGAAGTCCATGGGAGATCGCGTGGGCAGCTTTCGCGAGCTGTTCAGTCATCCGACTTGGCGGCTACGTGCGCTGTGCGGCATGACGCTCGCGGCGGTGGGCCTCGGCACGTTCTGGGGAGTAACCGTGGCCGGGCAGGATTTGATGAGCCATCTGCTCACCAAGCTTGGTTGGGCGAAGGAAGCCATCGAAACGGAATCGAAGTTCGCCTACGGCATCGTGCAGGCCACGGGCGGCGGCCTGGGCATGCTGGCCTTCGGGCCGATCTGCGAGCGCATCGGCCGAAAGCGCACCTTTTATCTCATGCAGATCCTATCGCTCATCGTGATTCCCATCGTGTGCTTCCTGCCGCAAACGCACTGGCAGATGCTCATCGCGCTGCCGGTGATGGGATTTGTCACGCTGAGCATCCACGCCGGCTTCGCCGTGTATTTTCCTGAACTCTTCCCCGATCACCTGCGGGCCACAGGATCGAGCTTCTGCTTCAACACCGGCCGCCTGCTCGCCGCACCGATTTTATTCACCTCCGGCAAACTCAAGGCCGCCTTCGATCTGCCCGTGGCGATCACCATGCTCTCAGGATTGTTTGTGATTGGCATTTTAGTGCTCTCACTGCTGCCCGAAACAAAAGGGCAAGAACTGCCGGAGGCTTGAAACAGAGTTTCGGCATTGCGGCTCCGCCATCATTCATCAGTCGCCCAGCCCCATGCCCACCGTCCAATTCACCGCGAACCTCGCCCGCCAGACGACAGCTCCGACCTGTGATGTCGCAGGCGAGACGGTGCGCGAATCTCTGGACGCCGTCTTTGCGCTGCATCCGGCGCTGCGTGGCTATCTACTGGATGACCAGGGCGCGGTGCGCAAGCATGTCGTCGTGTTTGTCGATGGCACGGCGATCAGGGACCGTGCGCGGCTCTCGGATGCGGTGAATCCCGCGTCGGAGATTTTTGTCATGCAGGCGCTGTCAGGAGGTTAACATCATGAGCACGAAACTGTATCTCGGCACACGCAAAGGACTGATCCACGTCGAACGCGGCCCAGGCGGCTGGGAAATCAAGCGCACGTCATTCCTCGGCGTGCCAGTGCCCATGCTCCTGCCGGATTCACGCGATGGCCGACTGATCGCTGCGGTCGAGCACGGTCACTACGGCGGCAAACTGCATGCTTCAGGCGATGATGGAGCCACTTGGACGGAGATCGCTGTGCCAGTGTATCCGCAAGGCGAGGAACCGGTGATCTGCGCCATGAGCCAGAAGCCGATTCCACAGAGCCTGGAGAAAATTTGGGCGCTAGAGGCAGGCGGGAGCAATGAAACGGGTGTGTTATGGTGCGGCACGGTGCCGGGTGCACTCTTCAAATCCGCCGACGGCGGCGCTAGTTGGCAAATCGTGGAGGGCTTATGGAACCGCCCCGAGAGAAAAGAATGGTTCGGTGGCGGCATGGACTGGCCGGGAATCCATTCCATCTGCGTCGATCCTCGTGACAGCCGCCATGTGACTCTCGGCATCTCCTGCGGTGGTGTCTGGGACACTCGCGATGGCGGCGGGACGTGGAACCTGCTGGGCAAAGGACTCGTGGCCGATTTCATGCCGCCGGGTGAGCAAGAAAACCCAAACATCCAGGACGCGCATCGCATCGCCTGCTGTGCGGCAAATCCCGATCATCTCTGGTTGCAGCATCATTGCGGCATCTTTCGCAGCACCGATGCCGCGAAGACTTGGGAGCGCATCCACAGCGCCGATCCGTCTGACTTTGGCTTCGCCGTGGCCGTGCATCCGCAAGATCCGCTCACCGCGTGGTTTGTTCCGGGTGCCAACGACGACAAGCGCGTGCCCGTGGACGCCTCCCTGTGCGTCATGCGCACCCGCGATGGTGGCAAGACCTTCGAACCATTGCGCAAAGGCCTGCCGCAACATCACGCGTATCATCTCGTGTATCGCCACTGCCTCGAAGTGACCAGCGACGGACGCACCCTGGCCTTCGGCAGCACCACCGGCTCGGTTTGGATCAGCGAAGATAGCGGCGAGAACTGGCAGAGGCTCAGCGCCGACCTGCCGCCGGTTTATTGCGTGCGGTTTGGGTGAAACAGTTCAAGCCATCACCATTCGGTCAAAAATCAGCTCGCCCGGCTCGCGCTGGGAAAGCAGCGTCGCATGCAGCGGCCCGTCCATGTGCTGGCCCACATTGACCACCGTAGTGAGGCCGATTTGATCCTGCCAAACGCCGTTTCGGATGCTGGTGCCGTGATCGTGGCCGCAAACGACCATGCGCGGCTGATGCTCCTCAATCGCATCCCGCCACCACACATTCCCTTCGACGACTGATCCGGCTGCGGAGGGCCGCGTGCCCGTCGGCGGTTCGTGCATGACCCAAAGCTGCCTTGCGGACTCGCCGTGGTCTTGGAGTAGAGTCGGC
>CAXNGR010000381.1:0-4978 GCA_964201265.1 Verrucomicrobiaceae bacterium | reverse complement strand
CACCTTCGCGCCCTGGCTGATCCACGCTTTGAGCGATTCGTAGTAAAGCTCGCCCGGCACGGTGAGCTGGCCGCCTTCATGCGGCACGGCACCGCTGGCCTTCAGCAGCATGAGCGAATGCTCCGGCGAGGCGACATTGGCACGGCGGCTGGCGAGTTCATCAGCATAGGCGAGCACGTCGTAAATGGGATCGTAACCGCGCAGCGAGAGCTTGAAGCCCGCTTTGCCTTCCTTCGCGCCGTGGCAGGTGCCTTGATTGCAACCGAGCTTTGACGTGATGGGCATGATGTCGCGGACGTAATCCGGCTTCAGCGCCACATTCAGGCCGCTGACATTCGCGGGCACGCTGGCGGTCCGGCCCATGAAGCTGATGTTGATGGCGGTGGCGCCGTCTTTGTCGGGACGAATCATGCCGCGTGAGTCGATTTTCACCACGTCGCCTTTCGCAGCGGTGATTTTCGCCATGCGGGTGACATCGGCACGCGTGCCGTCGCTCATCTTCGCGGTGATCAAAATTTGCGCATACTCGGTGGGCTTGCCGATTTTGATGTTCGCGGGCTCGACCTCGATGGAGGCCACGGTGGGGCCGGTGTGCAGCGTCTCGACCTTGTCGTCCTTTTTCACGTCCACACGCACGGTGTCGTCCGCGATCACATCACTGGCGGCGAGCACTTTTTCCTTCACGAGCGGCACGCTGACGAATTCCTTCGCGATCTTGCCCGTGGCGGTGTCGATGAGGCGGATCTGACCATCCTGACCAGCGGCGGCGATCGTTTTGCCATCCGGCGAGAAGGTCACGCTGAACACCCCGCTCGGCAGCGGCGTGCTGCTGAGCTGCTTCACGTCTTTGACGATCCAGTCGTCGAGTTCCTTGCCTTTGCCGTTCACGGTTTCGACGAGCTTCTTCACCGCGTCGGGCATGGTGCTGTCGTATTCGCTGCTATAAATGTTCACCGCGCCGGTTCCTTCAAACGAAGCACCCGCGACGATGCGCTTGCCATCCGGTGCGAAATCGACGCCGAAGATGCGGCCCTGCATCGCGGGGAATTTGCGGATGAGGTTCGCGTTGTCGCCGATGACGCGTTTCGTGATGCGCTCCATGCGGTAGATCGCGGGCACGCCGTCGGTGCCGCCGATGAGCACCTCGTTGCGCTGCGGATGCCGAGCGAGCACCTGCACGCCGCCTTTGAGTGCGCCGGGCGTGATGGAGGTGACGTTATCGACGAAGCGCATCGTGGCGACTTCTGTGAGTTTCACGCTCATGTCGCGGCCGCAGGAGACGACGTGCTTGCCGTCCACGCCCCACACGGTGTCGAGCACCCAATCGCTGTGGCCGCCCATGAAGAGCGTTTCTTTGCCTGTGGCCACGTCGATGGCCCGCACAGCATTGTCCGCGCAGCCAAACGCGAGCTGCTTGCCATCGGGCGACCAGCTCGCGCCGTAGATGGTGTCAAAGGTGAGCGATTTGGACAGCTCAAGCTTCTTTGCCGCCACGTCCCAGATTTGGATCTCGCCCATGCGTGCCGGGCTGCCGCCGGTGACCGCGATCTTTTTGCCATCCGGCGACCACGCGAGCTTCTGGATGCGCTCCGCGAGTCCCACCAGCCGCGCCATGAGGCCGCTGCCGTCCGCTTTGTGCACCAAAACCTCATGATAACCCGCCACCGCGATCATCGCGCCATCCGGCGAATACTCGACCGACGTCACCGCCGGCGCGGTGACATACACCGGCGGATGCGCCATGTCGTATTGCGCCTTCGCCGAAGCCGGTGTGTCGTCCTTCGCGCCCTCGCTAATCCAGCGCTCGATCAGCGCGATCTGCGTCGCGTGCAGCGCATCGGCCTTCTGCGGCATCTCCACTTTGCCATGCGCATCCGGTTTGATGAGCTTCAGCAGATTCGACTCCGCCGCTTTGCCCGGCACCACGGCCACTGCCTCCTCGCCGCCCTTCAGCAACGCTGCGAACTCCGTCATGATGTAATCACCCTTCTTTTTCGCCGGCTGATGGCAGCCATTGCACTGCGCCTGGAAGATCGGGCGGATGTGTTTGTAGAACGACACCGGCTTCGAGGCGTCGATACCCTCCTCTTTCTTCGGAGCCTGGGCAAAGGCGGACGACGACAAAAAAAGAGCGGAGGCGATGAGACGCAGCTTCATAGGCAGAGTGGGTGGTTTAAGAACGCAAAAAACGGCCTACCGAGCGCAATCCTTGCGCTTTCAGACCCGAGGGCTGGATCGTCCATGCCGGGTGGCGGAGATGGCAGGGTTGCCTCATCGTGAAGTCTCCCCATGATGCGCGGCTCTGATGCCTTCCGAAACTCTCAGCACCCGACTTAGCCGCAGCATCTCGGCGGATTTTTTCCGGCCTTTGGCGAGGCCTTCGGCGCCGGTGTATGTGGATTGCGCGGATCGCTTGATCGACGAGGCAAGTGAAGCAGGAAGGCTCTCGCAGCGGGAGACGATTGAGATCATCAAGGAAGTCATCGCGCGGCATCCGCTGTCGCTGCTGGCGGAGGATGAAGGCGCGGCGCTGCGGGATGCGCGACAGCGTGCGGGGCAGTTTTTCAATCGACTCATCGCAGCAGGCTGGCTGGAGGATCAGACGCTTGGGCTGCATGAGCGCTGGGCGGTGATCACACCGGGGCTGCGGCCGCTCATGCGCATGCTGCGGGACCTCGCGGAGGATCGCGTAGCGGAGCTCAAAACGTTCGCGGATACGCTGCGCGGTCTTTGCCAGACGCTGGAGGAGCGTTGCGTGCTCGATCCGCAGATCCAACAGCCGGATCAGCTCCGCTCGACCATCACGGACCTCACGCAGCGTCTGGAGCGTGCGATCGAGCAACTGCATGCGGTGGAAAAAATCGTTACCAGCTTTGAGCAACGTCAAAGACAGACCGCCACGGCCGCGGACACGCTGAACCTGCTCTACGAGGAGTTCGGCCAGGGACAGCACATGGTCTGCTACGACGCGCTGCGTCGCGGGGGGCTGCTCACCCGCATCGAAAACGCCCGCAGCGCCGTCTCCGAGTGCCACGACGACCCGCTCATGCGCGAGCGCCTCGCCAGCGGCCTGCGCGAGCACTACGGCTACGACGATGGCGACGCCTACGACCACGCCGTGACGATGCTCACGCGTCTCGAGCGCGATCTCGGCGGCCTGAAGCGCCGCGCAGAGGCCATTGATCTGCGCATGGCGGCCTTCAACCGCCTCAGCCAGCAGCGTTATCGCTACCAGACCGAGCTCCGCGGCCGCAGGCCAGAGATCATCAAAGCCTACTGCGATGCGATCAATGCCGCGAACGCCGACGGTCGCTTCTCCGATTTCTCCGGCCAGCAGGCGGACTTCGCGCCGCGCTGTGTCGAGACGCGCTTCTTTTACGGCACCGAGTCGCTCTACAAACCCCGCCGCACGAAATCGCCCGTCGATCTGCGTTTTGGCGAAACCGGTGCCTCAAAACAAAGCGAGGACGAGGTGCTCGCCGCGTGGAAAGAACGTCAGCGCCTGGCCCTCACGCCGCAACGTGCCGCACGCCTCGTCGCGAAGCTTTTGCCCGCGAAAGGCCGCACCACGAGCACCGAGGACATCACGCTCGAAACCATCGACGACCTGCTCGATCTACTCGCCGCCGTCGCCTACGAGCACGCGCCTGCTTTGGCCGGCAAACGCGTCCGCTGGAGTGTGGACGGCCTCCGCCGCCGCAACGGCCTCGAACCTCACATCCTCGAGCACGACGAGATCGCCGGACACCGTGTGGAGCGGTTTGCGATCACGCGGGAGGGGTGATGGCTCGGTTACAGCTTCTCGACGATCTCCTGAAGTGCTTTGTTCATCGACTCGTTTCCAACAATGCTGCTGCCCTGATACGGATCTCCCCGCCAAGCATCTTTGCGACCAGGCGCTGCCTTCGCCTCGATTGCGGCAAACCGGAATCCTTTTCCAAGGGTTTGATGCCCACGCAGATACTCAAAATGAACAACGAAGAACCGCCCTCCGGTGTCTTTGACGAGCAGCTTCACCACTGGACCATAAAACGGCTCTCCCTGCCACGACTTGGCAGCCGCCAACTGCACGTTCTTCGAGAATGACTCCGCGCCCGTTTCCACCTCCCCCACTTTCTTCGTGGGCAGGTAGAAAACATCAATCCTCTCACTGCCAGAAGTGTGCTTCGCTTCAGTCTCGCATTGAAAAACTTCGACAAGCTCGGCACGGCACCCAAGCGGGGCTGTCATCATCAGAAACAGAATCAAAAGGTATTTCATGAGGCAAGGTGCTGTTTCAGCCTGAGCCAGCAAGGATGAACTTTGCCCCGCCGTGCTGCACGAGCGCCTTTCATCTTGCCACCCACCCGCTCTGTTCTACCTCTCACGCCCCATGACCTCCACCACCTCCGATCCGCTTTGGCCGCGCTCCTTTTGGAGTGAGGTGCCGGATTCGGATCGGGCGGCGTTGCGGGAGGTGCTGGCGGAGCTGCTGGGGCGGGGCGTGCTGCTCGGGGACGAGGGCGGCGGGCGGGAGCTGTATCTGCTGGCCCGCGATCACTACCGCACGCATGTGGAGGACTACCTCGCGCCACTGGCGCTGGAGTTGATCGTTGATGAGGAGCACTCGCTGCTGCAGGCGAGGCCGCGCACGGAGTCGTGCCTGCTTTTGGGCCGTTTTGACAAAGACGAGACGCTCGTGCTGCTGGCGCTGTGGCGGCTTTACGATGATGAAATCAGCACCGGCAGCCAGGAGGCGGTCATTGTGACCGTGGACCAGCTCTGGGCCGCGTTGAAGGTGTACTTCGACAAAATCACCACGCCGGAGAAATCGCAGATCGAGGCCTGTCTGGCCCGTTTGCGTCGTCATCGGCTCATCCGCACGCTAAAGCCCGAGGGCATGACGCAGGCCGGTGAGATGCAGATCGAGATTTTGCCCTCTTTGGCGCGGGTTATCCCGTTTGATGACATCGCCGCGTGGCAGCAGCGCGTGGAGCTG
>CAXNGR010000380.1:0-4986 GCA_964201265.1 Verrucomicrobiaceae bacterium | reverse complement strand
AGCCACCCATCCAATGAGCACTGATTCGATCAATTCTATGAAAACTAGAGCCGTGGCTCCCGCTTTCGTGTGTGCTGAAGCGGTCCTGCCTGTAGGCTCTTTTTCACGAATCCCCAATGGCATTGGGGATTGCTGGCGTGGTTGCTTCTGATCCCCTCATCCCAGTCCTTCCCTTTTTTTGCCGAAATAGTTCAAAAATAAGATTCACTTATGACTCATGCATTAAAAACGATAATTCTGACCGCTGTTTTTGGCATGGGCTCGTTTGCGCATGGTCAAGCCATCGACTCAGGCACTCTGCTGAATGGTTCTGTGTCCTCCAGCTTCACCAATCCGATCTCGGAGCCGCCTGGAAACAGCTCATTCGTCTATTCCATCGACAACAATTTGCTAAACGGTGTGCCAGCCGTGTTGAGCCCGATTCCGTTCACGGCGGTGGCAGGTGCCTCTGCTTTCTCGTGGGGGACGGCAGCAGGACGTAATGACGATACCAGTGCTTTGTGGTTTCGTCCGGGTAGTTTCAGCAATGTCGCGTTGGAGGCCCCCTTTGAAATTGGGCGTCTTTATTACCGCAACGGAACGATCAACAGCGGTACGGGAGCCTCCCAGGTGGATTTGAGCCTGCTGCTGAACTTTTCCAGCCCGCTGCTGACCAATCCCACGCAGACAATCAGCTCGACTCTGATGATGATCAACACGCTGAACACCAGCGACCCCATCGCCAGCGCGGACATTGTCAAGCTGGGCAGTCCTGCGAGTTTGCTGACCTTCACTGACCCGGACAACCGCAATTACTTCCTCGAACTGAGCTTCCAGGTCGATCAAAACGCCACTGACGGCTCCCTGTCTGATTTTGACAAGTTTCGCGTCTTTGAGGGTGAGACCGGGCAGGCGGTGATGATGGGGCGTGTGACGGTGGCACCTATCCCGGAGCCGGGCGGTGCGCTGCTGATCGCTGCGGCAGGCATGGCTCTTCTGCTTCGCCGCCGTCTGCACCGCTGAGGATTTTCAAACTTCGACTTCTTCCTAACGATGAAATCTTGGCTTCAAACTTCACAATTGGCTTTTTGCATTCTGGCGGGCTCGCTGTCGCCTGTTTGTGCAACGGATGATTTGTTCGCGAACGTCCTGATCAAATATGACTTCAACGCATTGAGCGCAGACGGCGATCCAAACACTCCGTCCTACTGTGCACCTTGCGTTTACACGACAGATCTGTCTCTTAACACTCTGAACCAGGGGCTTCATAACGGTGGCCCTGACGGCAGCAAGTTCCGTTGCTTTGAGGGATGGGACAGTGCCTACAATTATGATTTTCATCGGACTGACCTCTCGCAATCCATGAACACGCTGTCCCATGACCTCTTTGTGAGGCCGGGTTCGATAGCGGAAATCGCCGGGGTGAGTTTTGACTGGCAACGTCCCGGAAGCACTTCGGCAAACGCCCTGCAGGCTTCGATTTTTTGGGAAGATTCTTCTGGATTGATCCAGTATCGCACCTCGGGTCCGGTGTCTTTGACTGGAACAGGCTCCTGGAATCGCCTTGATCTTGATTTCACCTCGGGTTCCAGCGCATTGCCGACGGGGATCGACACCTCGGGCAAGCAATTCCACATCGAGCTGTATGCTTGGGGCCAGGATGGAGGTGTGCTCTATCTGGACAATGTGGTTCTCAACGGGGACTGTGCGCCGATTCCTGAGCCCAGCGGAGCCATTCTGATTGCCGCCGCAGGATTGGCGCTTTTGCTGCGCCGCAGGCATGCTGTCTGAACTGGTGGTGGCTATTCTTTGGAGTCGGGGCACACGGGCTGTAGATCAGTCACGAATAGATAGATCGTGGTTTTTTGATCTTTGTGTCTGGATTGTGAAAAAGGCATCTTTCCATGGCGTTAGTGCGGTCATGAAGAAACTCTTCGCCTACCCCCTGCTCGCGCTTTGTTTGATCACCTCTGCGAGTGCCGCTGGCAAAAACGACATCACTTCCGCAGCCCGTCAAATCGACTCCATTCTTGAAGCCGACTGGCAGAAGCACAAACTGCAGGGCAATCCTGCTACGGACGACAACACCTTCGTGCGCCGCATCTACCTCGACATCATCGGGCGCATCCCCACGACGCGTGAATCTGATGAGTTTCTGGCCTCCAAGGACGCCGACAAGCGCAGCAAACTGATCGACAAGCTGCTCGCCTCCGAGGCCTATGTGCAGCACTTCTTCAATTACTGGGCCGATGTGCTGCGTGTGACCTCGGCTGGCAACCAGACCGGTCCGATCACGGGCGCGGCATATGCGGAATTCGTGAAAGACAGCCTGCGGGAGAATAAGCCCTACGACGCGTTCGTCCGTGAGATGGTCACCGCGCAAGGCAAGGCCTGGGACAACGGTGCCATCGGCTACTACATGCGCGACCGTGGCATGCCGCTGGACAACATGGCAAACACCGTGCGTGTCTTCCTCGGCACCCGCATTGAATGCGCCCAGTGCCACAACCATCCCTTCGACAAGTGGACGCAGATGCAGTTCTTCAAGATGGCGGCCTTCACCTACGGCGTGCAAACGCAGGACTACAATGGTGGTGTCATGGGCGAGGTCGGCGACCTTCTGCGCGAGCAGGAAGCAACCGTGCGCGCCTCATTCAAGGAGCCTCAGCGCCCGCAACGCCCGAAGATCAACGGCAAGATGTCGAAGGAAGAGCGAACCAAGGCCGAGCAGGAATACGCTCGTGAGCAGAAGAAGTACGAGGAGCAGGTCAAGCTGGTGAGCAAGCAACGCGAAGCGGCCCGCCAGAAGCTCCGCAGCGAGCAGCGGGGTTATCAGGAGTCGATGAATGATGTTCGCGATACCATGCGCTACACCTCCGTTAGCAGCCGTGAGCGCAAGCCAACTCTGCCGCATGATTATCAATACACCGACGCGAAGCCCAAGTCCGCCGTCGATCCCGGCACAATGATGGGACACGAATGCATCACCCAGCCCGGTGAGACGCCGTTGCAAGCCTACGCCCGCTGGATGACTAGCGCTGAGAATCCCCGCTTCACCACGGTCATTGCGAATCGTCTTTGGAAGCGCGTGTTTGGTCTCGCCCTCATCGAACCGCTGGACGAACTCATGGACACGAGCGTGCCGATGGTTCCTGAAATGGAGAAGCACATTGAAAAACTCGTGGTGGATTTGAACTACGATATGAAGGCGGTCCTTCGGGTGCTTTACAACACCAAGACCTACCAAGCCCAGGCCACACGTCAGGAGCATGCTCCTGGCAATGTGTATCACTTCACCGGACCGTTGCTCCGCCGCATGAGCGCCGAGCAGATGTGGGATTCGTTTGTCACGTTGATCAATCCCAGCCCGGACATGATCAATCAAGCCAATCGCGAGCAGATGGAGCAACGCATTCTTCAGGCCAAAAAGATCGCCGACAGCGTTGATGCGCTTTCACCTGAGGAAGCTCTCGTGGGTCTCAAGAAAGCTGCGGACATTTACGGCAAGAATCGTGAGCGCACCGAAGTGCAGCAGAAGCTCTACGCTGAAGCTCGCACTGCGGCCAAAGAGGCCCGTGATGCTGCTGACGTGATGCCCGAAGGCCCCGCCAAGGTGGCGGCCATGACCAAGGCCGACGAATTGAAGAAAAAATCCGACGCCATCCGCAGCGAGGTGAATCGCATCCAGAACGAAGGTCGTCGTGTCACTTACGCCGAGGTCATCACCACCGGTCAGAAGAAGCTCTTCGAGAAAGTCACCGGCAAACCCTACCAGACTGTGGCGATGAATTCCTCTGGCGGTGCCGCAGGCGCTCCGGCCATGATGGGCGGCGGGGAAATGATGATGATGTCCAGCGGCGTCCGCACGGAAAAGATCAACATCCCGGGTTACGACCGCAAGGAACTCACCAAAGAGGAGAAGCTTGCTGTGGCTGAAAAAGCTCGCGCTGCTTATGCCGAGGAGGCTGAGTACTTTGGCATACCCGAGGGCAAACAACGAAAGAAATACATCAGTGACCGTGAGCAGATCGCCCGTAACACGCTGCGTGCCGCCGAAATCGAAAGCCCCGCGCCTCGCGGTCATTACCTGCGTGAGTTCGGCCAGAGCGATCGTGAGACCATCGAAAACGCCAACAACGACGCCAGCGTGCCTCAGGCGCTCGCGATGATGAACGGCAGTCTGCTGCCCCAGATCACCAGCAATTCCAGCCAGCTCATGCTCACGGTGAACAAAGCCCAGTATCCCGATGACAAGGTCGAGGCGATCTACAAGACGATCCTGTCCCGCAAGCCCTCCGCGCGTGAGAAGGAAGTCTGGCTTAAGGCCCAGGACAGCGGTCTCAACACCATGGAAGACCTCGTGTTCTCCCTGCTGAACACCCAGCAGTTCATTTTCATTCAGTAAGACACAACCAACAACACCACGCGCATCCATGAAACAGGAACTCGCATCCTCACTCCTCCGTTCCGGCGAAATCACCCGCCGCGACTTCGCCGCCAAAACCGCCAGTTCACTCCTCGGGGTGGGCCTACTCGGCAACTCGCTCACCAGCAAGTCCTTCGCCGCCTTTGAAGGCTCTTCGAAGCTCAAGCAGGCCGCCACGGCGAAAAACGTGATCTACCTCTACATGAGCGGCGGTCAGTCCCACATGGACACCTGGGATCCCAAGGAAGGCGTCGAAACCGCCGGTCCGACGAAACCCATCAAAACCAGCGCCGACGGCGTCCGCATCTCCGAGTACCTGCCTCTCACCGCGCAGCAGATGCATCATGCTACGGTCATCAACTCCCTCAGCTCCACGCAGGGCGCGCATGAGCAAGGAAATTACATGATGCACACGAGCTATGAGATGCGCGGCACCATTCGCCATCCTGCCATGGGAGCCTGGCTCAACGTGTTTCAAGGCGGCGGCAACAGCACACTGCCAAACTTCGTCTTCATCGGCAACGACAGCCGCCATCCCGGCGCGGGCTTCTTTCCCGCCGCGCAGGCGCCGCTGTTCGTCA
>CAXNGR010000379.1:0-4990 GCA_964201265.1 Verrucomicrobiaceae bacterium | reverse complement strand
TCCGATCAATGCGCTCTACTCGACGCTGCTGAATGTTTCCGGCGTGCCGTGCGACCGCTTCAACCTGAGCGACAAGATGGCGGCGAAGTTCGACGCCGGCACCGGGCCGCTCAAAGAAATCCTGGTGTGATCCGTGCGCTCCTGATTGGTTTCCTCGGCCTCGTGGCCACGGTTTGTGCCCAGCATTGGCCGCAGGCGTCCGGGCCGAACCTGAATTGGAAAATCGAAGGGCCTGAGCCGCCGCTCACGTGGTCGGTTGTGGGCGGCAAAAACATCGTCTGGCGCACGACGCTGCCAGAGGGCGGACAAAGCGCGGTGACGATCTGGGGTGATCGCGCCTTCGTCACGACGCATCGTCCGATGACTGAAACCAGCGACCGGCTGGAGCCCAACATCGTCGGCTACTGCCTGGAGGCGAACACGGGCAAGATTCTCTGGACCGTCGATCTTCCAGGCACGGACCCGGTGCAGACGGCGGGCATTTTCAGCGACGGCACGGTCTTTGCGCCCATCGCCGATGGTGAGCATGTCTGGTTCTTCAATCGCTGCGGCTCGATGGGCTGCTTTGATTTCAATGGCAAGCCCGTGTGGCTCCGCGAGTTCCGCCCGATCACTCGCCACACGAACCGCGAGTGCGAACCCATCCTCGTGGGCGACAGGATCATCACGGTCGAGGTCCGCAACCCAGAGGCTGGGATGCAAATCGAACGCCACAAGCCAGTGCCGCCGGGGATCGACCCGCGCGATGTGTGGACCTACCTGCACGCGATCGACAAAAAGACCGGCAAAGTCGTGTGGATCGAAGAAGCGGGCACCTGCGTCCACAACACGCCCATGGCCGGGCAGTTGGCAGATGGACGCTGGGCGGTGGTGCATGGTCGCGGTGGTGGCCATGATCCTTTGGAGAAACCCTACGGCGTGAGCCTGACCCTACTCGACTCCGGCAAGACTCTCTGGAGTCGCGAAATCAATGGAGAGAGTTCCTTCAACTCCCTTTGGAATGCCAAGCAGGTGTTTTGGTTTCAAGGCTCCAACCACCTCGTGCTCGACTGTGCGACGGGCGAAGTGATGCGGACTCAAGATGTCACGGCCAAAGTGGACCTCACCGACGCGGAGACTGGCAAGCGTGAGTCGGGCATTGCGCTGAAAGTCGGCAAGCGGATGCCGCTGACGAATCAGACCAACATCGTCGCGGGAGACTGGCACTACTTCCTCGCCCACGACATCACCGCGATTGGCCGCGTGCATCTTGAAACCGGCAAGACGGAATACCTGCGCGTTCCCGCACAGCTCGTCGCTGGGCCTGAGCCAAAGCGAATCTGGGAGAAGCGCGACGCCCTTCCGAATGACACGAAGAACTCACGCGGCATCGACATCGCGACCGACAAACGCGCTAAGGGCACCGGTTGGGGCCATGTCTCCGCCGCGAGCCCGATTCTGGTCAATCGACACCTGTTCTTCCCCATCATGAACGGCACCGTTTATGTCATCGATGCGTTTGCCGAAACGCTCGATGAGAAAGCCCTCGTCGCGATCAATGACCTCGGACCCGCAGGTGAGACCTGGACGCTCGCATCCTTCAGTTACGCCAAGGGTCGCCTCTGGATGCACACGATGAAAGAGGTCATCTGCATTGGAACCAAATGACTGCCTTCACGCCATGAACACACGGGCCACAACGCCTCCAAAACTCAGCCGTATCAACCTCATCGCGATGACCCTCAGCGCGGGTTTCGTGCTGCCTGCTCTGGCTGCGGAAACCTACACGCCGGGCAAGCCCGTTCAGGCGAAGTTCAAAGACCTCGCGCTGCCTTTCCTCGAACAACACTGCTTTGACTGCCACGACAACGACACGCAAAAGGGCGATCTGAACCTCAGCGAACTCACCGCGGTAGATGAGACCAACGCCGCCACTTGGAAGTCTGTGTGGGCACAGATCGCGCTGGAGGAAATGCCGCCCAAGAAGAAGACTCAGCCTCCGGTCATCGACCGCTTGCACTTCTCGGATTGGATCATCGGTGAGTTGCAGGCCGCCATGAAGGACAAGGGCGGCTTCCAGGCGCACAAGGATCCGAAAAAGGCCAACTTCGTCGATCACGACCTGCTGTTTGGCAAACTGCCCGACGGCATCCAACTCACGCCAACCTCCTCACCCGCACGCATCTGGCGAGTGACCCCACAGGAGCACATCACGCGGCTCAATGAGCTGATCAACACCGAACCCAAATACGACCCCGCAAACCCCGGCCTCCGCACCCACGGCGATGCCGTGCCCACGAACCATGGCGGCGAGTTGAAGCTCTATTTTGGCGTGGATAACATCCTCAGCGTGGTCGGCGGCACCGTGGCCTATGCGACCGCTGTGAAAAGCGTGCCTGTCGTGCTGTCCTCGGCTCGCAAGACCGGATTGAAGAACTATCCCGACTTCTACACGGTCAACAGCGCCGAGGCCACGCAGATCCTCGGCAAGGCCGAAGACATCCTCCAATTCATGGCCTACGGCCCGCTCAGTCTCGTCGGCATGAAGGAACAAATCACCGACGACCCCAAAACCTACGACAAGGTCAAACCTCCGGGTGATCTGCGCGGACTGCCCACCGCCATTGTTTACAGCACGAAAGTCCTCCGCCCGCTGACTCCCGTTTACGACTTGATGAAGGCACCTGACGTCAACGACGACAGCCTGCGTGCCGCAGTGGACTACCTTTTCGAAGCCCTCACCTTTCGCCCGCCGAACAAAGCAGAGTCCGACAGCTACCTCCAAGTCGTCAAAGACAGCATTGCCAAGGTCGGCAAGGAAGACGGCGTCTTCATGGGCCTCTCGTCCATCTTTCTCGACCGCGATGCCTTGTTCCGCCCGGAGCTGGTGGAGAATGGCAAGCCTGACGAGCACGGTCGCGTGATGCTGCAGGATTGGGAGCTGGGTTTGGCCGTGAACCACGCGCTGCGCTACCTCAAGCCCGACGAACCTTTGCGCCAAGCGATCATCGAAGGCCGCATGAAGACGCGTGACGATGTGCAGCGCGAGGTCACCCGCATGCTCGCCGACGACAGCATCCGCAAGCCACGCATCCTGCAGTTCTTCCGCGACTACTTCGATTACGATCTGGCGGGCTACATCTGCAAAGATGCCAAAGCACTGGCCGCGACCGGCGTCTCCAATCGCGGCACCAGCCACTACACCGCCATGTTCGACGCCGCAGCCAGCACGGACCGCCTCATCGAGCTGATCCTGCAAGAAGACAAAGACGTCCTCAAGGAGCTGCTGACCACGCAGCGCGTGGTGGCGACCCGAGCAGACGCCACCTACTTCGGCACGCAACGCACCCAAGAAGAACAGGCCGCTGCCAAGGCGACCAAGAAGGCCGGCGACGCCCAGCAAGCGAAGGAACAAGCAAAGGAGCAGGAGGCGAAGCTCCAGGCGATTCAGGCGATCAAGACCGAGATCGCCGCCCTGGAAGCCCAGTTAAAGAATAACCCTGGAGACCCGACTGCCCAGCGTTCCCTCGTCCGCCAAAGAAGGCTGCTGTCCGCAGCCGAGAAGACGATCGACAACACGAAGAGGGCACGCAAGCAAGGTGGCGAAAACTTGGACGTCGCCCCGGCCGCACTCGAAGGCCCCGCCACCCTAGCCCGCGTCAGCCGCCCCACCTTCGGAGCTGGCTCCCTGAAGCCCGAGCGCATCCTCGCCACCGCTCCAGAAGGCCAGCGCCTCGGCATCCTGACTCATCCAGCTTGGCTCGTCTCGCAATCCGATGCCATGGACAACCACGCCATCCATCGCGGCATCTGGATACGCGAGCGCCTGCTCGGCGGCGGCATTCCCGATGTGCCCATCACCGTCGATGCCCAGCTCCCGGATGAGCCCGAGAACACCCTCCGCGAGCGCATGCGTGTGACGAAGGCAGATTACTGCTGGACCTGCCACCAGAAGATGGACCCGCTCGGACTGCCCTTCGAGATGTATAACCACGCCGGCCTCTTCCGCACCACCGAGCTGGGCAAGCCCGTGAACACCACCGGCGAGATCATCGACAGCGGCGATCCCACTCTCGACGGCCCCGTCGCGAACGCACTCGAGATGATCAACAAACTCGCCAACAGCCAACGCGTCGAGCAAGTCTTCGTCCGCCACGCCTTCCGCTTCTGGATGGGCCGCAACGAAACCCTCAACGACGCCCCCATCCTCCAAGCCGCCCACGCCGCCTACCGCAACAGTGGCGGCAGCATGAAAGCGCTCATCACTTCGCTGCTCACGAGTGATGCGTTCCTGTATCGCAAGGTCGAGTAGCTAACGAGGAGGATGACTTCTCTTTGAATCAGCGGGCAAACACTGCATGGATGGGCTCGTGGTCATTATGTCTCGCCCCTTTTTCCTCATCTCGGCATTCATCATTGCTTCGCTTCGCTCACTCCTTCGGAGCAGCACACGCTTCGCGGTGCTGGCTGTCTCGCTTTGCTCGGCTCTGCATTCGTCATTTTCGGCGCAGCCGAATATCCTCTGGCTGATCGGCGAGAACTTGAGCCACGATCTAGGCTGTTACGGCGCGAAGAACGTCTACACGCCAAATCTCGACCAGCTCGCCGCTCGTGGGGTGCGCTACACGCGGGTGTTTTCGACGAATCCGGCCTGTGCGCCGAGTCGCTCGGCTTTTTTCACCGGCATGTATCAGACCACGACGGACACGCACCCGATGCGGTCGCATCGCAGCGATGACTTTCGTCTTCCCGTAGGCGTGCGCCCCGTGACACAGTGCCTACGCGATGCGGGTTTCTTCACGGCCAATATCAAGACCGCCAACGGCGAAAGCGTGGGCACGGGCAAGCTGGACCTCAACTTCGTCAACGAAGGCCCCATCTACGATGAGAACTCGCAGGAATGGAGCACGCTGAAATCGCGACAGCCCTTCTTCGCCGTCGTGAATGCTGAGGAAAACGAATACGACATCTACGACCGCAAAAGCGCCGAGAAGGATCGCGTGAAGTGGGT
>CAXNGR010000378.1:0-4996 GCA_964201265.1 Verrucomicrobiaceae bacterium | reverse complement strand
CGGGTGAGACAGGCGGGAGCGTGCCGGAGGTGCGCAGTCGTCTCGAAAAGCTCTGGGAATCGCGGGTGTTCGACCATCACGGCATGACGGAGGTCGGGCCGGTCAGTTATGAGGCCGAGGACATGCCACGACAGCTCATCGTACTTGAGGACGCGTATCTGGCCGAGGTGGTCGATCCACAGACCGGCAAGGAAGTGGCAGACGGTGAATGCGGTGAACTGATCCTTTCCACGCTAGACCGCACGGCCTGCCCGTTGCTGCGCTACCGCACCGGTGACTGGGTGAAGAAGAAGCTGCATCGCGGCCGCCTGATCCTCGACTGCGGCATTTTGAGCCGACTGGACGACATGGTCGTGGTGCGTGGCGTGAACATCTATCCCAGCGCGGTCGAGGCCGTGGTGCGGCACTTCCCGGAGGTCATCGAGTTCATGGTGGAGCAGCGCAAAGTCGATGCGATGGACGAGATCGAGCTGCTAGTCGAGGTGGGCGGCAATGTCGCGAAACCGCTGCTTAAAAAGATCGAATCGAAGCTCCGTGACACATTTTCCCTGCGCATCCCGGTAAGGCTGGCCGAGACGGGAAGCCTGCCGCGCCATGAGTTCAAAGCGAAGCGCTGGAGGTTGGTCCCTGGCGGGAATGACGAATGACGAAATCAGAATGACGAATGAATTCCCAAGCCCGAAAAAAGACCACCCACTCACCGCAAAGTTCGCGTCATCCTGTTTATCATTCTTCATTCTGAATTCGTCATTTTAGCTCCGTTGCTCCCAGCGCACCGAAACCAGCCCAGCCATGCCACTCATCGAACTCACCAACCTCTCAAAATCCTACACCGATCCCGGCAGCGGGGCGCGTGTGCCGGTGCTGCGTGGCATCAATCTCACGATCGAGCAGGGCGAGTCGCTCGCGATCATCGGTCCCTCCGGCTGTGGCAAGAGCACGCTATTGAACATCCTCGGCACGCTCGACACCCCGGACGAAGGCGGGATCGTCTTTGATGGCGAATCACTCGCGCAAAGCACGCCGAAGCAGCTCGCATCTGTGCGCAGCCAGAAGATCGGCTTCATCTTCCAGCTTCATCACCTGATGCCGCAATGCTCGGTGCTGGAAAACGTGCTGCTTCCCACCCTGGCGCTGAAATCAGCCTCCATCCTCGCGCGTCAGCGGGCGGAGACGCTGCTGGAGCAGGTTGGGCTGAAAGACCGCATGAGCTGGAAGCCAGCGCAGCTTTCCGGCGGCGAGCGGCAGCGTGTGGCCTTTGTGCGTGCATTGATCAACCAGCCGCGCTTGATCCTGGCCGACGAGCCCACCGGAGCACTCGATGAGACCAATGCCGTCGTCTTGACGGAGCTGCTGCTGGAACTGCAAAAGACCAACGGCGTCACACTGGTGCTCGTCACGCATCACCGGGAGCAGGCGGAGTGCATGGGCCGGGTGCTGAAAATTCACGAAGGCATCCTGTCATGAATCTGAAGGATTACGTCCTCCAGTCCGCGCGGCATTACTGGCGCGGGCACCTCGGTTTGTTGTTCGGCACCTTCCTGGCAGGAACGATTCTTACCGGGTCCTTGCTCGTTGGTGATTCGGTGCGTGCGAGCCTGCGGCGTGTGGCAGAACTGCGCCTGGGGAAGGTGGAAGGCGGCGTGCTCGGTGGAGACCGCTGGTTCACTGAGAATCTGGCCCGCAAAACGAAGTCCGCGCCGTTGATCATCGCCACCGGCTCTGCCAGCGCGGCGAATGGCAAGGTGCGTGTGAATGGAGCGCAGGTACTCGGTGTGGATGAGGCATTTTGGAAGCTCAGCAGGAGCGGCAAGCCCATCGCCTTGGACAAATCGTTCGTGGTGATCAACGAGTCCCTGGCCCGCAAACTTGATGCGAAGCCCGGCGACACGATTCTGGTGCGTCTGGAGCGTCCCAGTGCCATTTCGCGTGATGCGCCGCTCTCTGGCAGCACGAACGAGGATATTTCCCTGCGCCGCACCATCGGGGCGATTGTGAGCGCGGAGGATTTCGGCGCGTTTCAACTCACGGCTTCGCAGGTGCCGCCTGACTCGGTGTTTGTGAACTTGGCCGACCTACAAAACCAACTGGAGATGGACGGTCGCGTGAACGCGTTGCTGCATCCGCAGTTCACGGCCCTGCGCGCGCAGTTTGAGGAGCAGCGCACGCTGGAAGACTTCGCGCTGAAGCTCACCCGCATCCCTGGCGAGACCAAAGAGTGGGAACTCAGCACCAGCCGCGTGTTTTTGGATCGCAGCGTGGCGGAGAAGATTTTCGAGTTCAAAGGCACCCGTGGCGTGCTGACTTACCTGGTGAACGGCATCACCTCCGCGCAGGGCGGCACACCTTACTCGATGGTGACATCCGTCGGCAACGGCAAGGATGATGAGATTACCATCACGCAATGGCTGGCGGACGATCAGCAGCTCGTCATCGGCAGCGAACTCGAGGTGAAATACTTCGTCGTGGGCCTGGGGCGTGAGCTGAAGCAGCAGTCGGCCAAGTTCAAAGTGGCGGGCATCCTGCCGATGGAGCATCCGATGGTCACGAAGGCCTGGACGCCGGAGTTTCCGGGTGTGTCCGACGTGGACAACTGCCGTGACTGGGAGCCGGGCATCCCGATGGACATGAAGGCCATCCGCGACAAGGACGAGGAATACTGGGACGAGTTCAAAGGCACGCCGAAGGGGTTTATCAGTCTCGCAGCCGGGCAGAAGCTCTGGGCCAACCGTTTTGGCAATCTCACCGCCATCCGCATGCCGGATGAAGGCCAGACTGCCGAGGCAAAGGCCAACATGCTGGCATTGCGGTTGAATCTCTCCGACATCGGCCTTGTGCCGCGTGATTTTAAAACGGAGGCCGGCGCGGCGGCGCAGGGCAGCGTGGATTTCGGCGGGTTGTTCATCGGCCTGAGCATGTTCCTCATCGCGGCGGCGCTGGTGTTCGCGGCGCTGCTGTTTTTGTTCACACTTGAGCGTCGTGCCTCGCAGATCGGCCTTCTTCTCGCTGTGGGATGGACGCGTGGCATGGTGCGGCGTGCCTGGCTCATGGAGGCGGGCGTGATTGCGCTCGCGGGCATCCTGCTCGGTGTGCTCGGTGGCATTGCCTACACACAGACGGCACTGCATGGTCTCTCTGCGGTCTGGAGTGGTGCTACGCAGGGGCTGGAGCTCGTGTTTAGCGCGAGTTTTGGCACCTTGTTCAATGCGGCGCTCGCCACGCTCGTCGTGGTGCTGCTCACCTTGTTCTGGGCCAGCCGGAAGATGTTCAAGGTGGAGACGCGTGATCTGCTGGCAGGATCCTGGAGCGATGATTTGTCGCCGCTGGCCGTGCGCAAGAACTCGAAGATGATGCTCATCCTCGCGGTGCTGGCCGTGCTGTTGCTCGGCGCGGGATTCTTCATGAAAAACCCAGAAGCGGTGGCCGGCATGTTCTTCGGCTCTGGCATGCTGCTCATGATCGCGGGCCTGCTCTGGCTGCGCGGCTGGATGCGGCGTGACAGCGGAGTTTTGGCCAATTCGCTCTGGCAGATCGGCTCGCGCAACATCTCGCGTCGTCCTTCACGCAGTCTGGCGGTGATCGGCATGATGGCAGGCGGCATCTTCCTCGTGGTGGCGGTGAACGCCTTCCGCATGAGCGCGGACGATGACACTCTGCGCACTTCCGGCACGGGCGGCTTTGCGCTCATTGGTGAGTCGTCGCTGCCCGTGTATGAGGATCTGAACGTGAAGACGGGCTGGGAAGCCTTCGGCTTGGACGAAAAACTCATGCCGCAGGCGCGCGTGGTGCCGTTTCGTGTTCGCGAAGGCGATGACGCGAGCTGCTTGAACCTCAACCGTGCGCAGAAGCCGCTGCTGGTGGGCGTGGATGCCACGAAGCTGGTAGGTTCGTTCGCCTTTGCCTCAGGATCGTGGGAGGATGTGGTGCAACCGTCCCGGTTGCAGGGAGCAAGCGAGACGCTTGCCCTACAGGCTGTGCCTGCCATCGCCGATCAGGCGACGGCGATGTGGGGACTCGGTAAAGGCGTGGGTGACACGTTGGATTATCAGGATGCGAGCGGGAACACGTTTCAGGTGAAGATCGTCGGTCTGCTGGCCGGTTCGGTGCTCCAGGGCAAGATGATCATCAGCGAGCAGGCGTTTCTGGCAAAGTATCCCGACGCGGCGGGCTATCGCTTTTTCCTGATCGACGCGCCGCGTGAGCAAGCCGCCGAGATCACCGCGCATCTGACGCGTCAGCTTGAGCAGCGCGGTCTGGCGCTTGAACCCGCGAAGCAACGGTTGGAATTGTTCATGAGCGTGCAAAACACCTACATCGGCATCTTCACAGTGCTGGGCGGCCTGGGGGTCTTGCTTGGCACGGCAGGCATCGGCGTACTCATCGCACGGCATGTGCTCGAACGTCGCGGAGAACTCGGACTCATGCAGGCGCTTGGGTTCCAGCCAGGATCGCTCCGCCTGATGATTCTGGGCGAGCACAGCGTGCTGCTGGTGCTGGGTGTCATCCTTGGTGCCGCCACCGCCGCACTGGCGGTGATTCCTCAATTGATTGGCAGCAGCGGATCGCTGCCAGTGGCGTTCCTGGTCAAGCTCATCGCAGGTGTGCTCGTTTTTGGCCTGCTGGTGTGCGTGATCGCTGTTTCGTCCGCCGTGCGCGGGAAGCTCACGGAGGCGCTGCGGAGGGAATAAAAAAACGACGGACACAAGTCCGTCGTTTTTGTGGTGAAGAGTGGCTGGAGTTCCGCCGCCTACTCGCTCTTGAACAGACGTTTGAAGAAGCGACCGACTTCGAGGCCGGTATCACCGGTCCATTCCCAGGCGCGGCGGGCACCACGGCGGACATCTTCGGCGGCACGTTCGCCTTTGGAGCCGGGCAGGGGAGCGTCAGGGGAAACGTTGCTCAGGCTGTTGCTCCACTGCTGATGAATGACCGCGCCGGTTTCGGCGGAGATGACAATGAAGCCGATTTCCGCGCCTGCGGTGTCTTGCAGCGCGAG
>CAXNGR010000377.1:0-5003 GCA_964201265.1 Verrucomicrobiaceae bacterium | reverse complement strand
CGCGGGGCTGGAGGTCGTGGAGGGTGGGGGCGGTGGATTGCCAGGGGGCGATTTCGGAGACGGGGAGATCAGCGAGGACTTTGAGGACCTCGAATCGGCCAGCGGTGGCTTCGCGGACCTGGCGGTCGAGATCGGGCTCGGGGGCGTCGAGCTTCACGGTGACCTCGGCCCAGGCTCCGGCAGGCACGTTGGCGAGATCGGCGGTGAGGGTGGCGCGGTTTGCCTTCACGCGAATGAGCTGGCGGGTGGTAGAGATCGGCAGAGTCTGAACTTCAATTCTTCTGTCCCCATTCTTTTGTCGATCCGGGTCGGGATTCGACAGGAGAATGGGGACAGGAGAATGATTATGAGTGTCAATGATGACGACGGACTTCGCGTCGGCGGCTTCGGAGAAGCTGAGGGGGATGGGGGAGCCGCTGTAGCGGATGGTTTCGTTGCCAGCGACCTTTTGCGGGCGGTGGAGGTGGCCGAGGGCGGTGTAGTCGAAGCCATCAAAGATGTCTGCGCCGACGGAGCCGAGGTTGCCGATGTGGATGTCGCGCTCGCTGTCGCTGGTGGTGGCACCGAGGACGGTGAGATGGCCCATGGCGATGACGGGGCGGCCTTGGGCGAGAGCGCGACACGCGGCGAGCTGCGCGGCGTAGTGGGCGCGAATGGCGGCGCGGACCTGCTCATGCACGGTGGCGAGCGTTTCACCCGCGGCTGCTTGGCGGAGGTCACGCTCGCGCAGGAAGGGCACGGCGGCGACGACGGCTCCGCCGAGATCGACGAGGTTGTTTTCGCCCGCATGGCCGAAGACATGCACATCAAAGCGGCGCAGCAGATCACGCGGGGCGTTGAGGTGGGAGGCGGAATCGTGGTTCCCGCCGGTGATGATGGCCTTGACCGTTTTCAGATCGGCGAGGCGCTTCAAGAAGTCGAAGTAGAGCGCCACGGCCTCCTGTGGCGGATTGGCGGCGTCGAAGACATCGCCGCTGAGAAGCAGGGCGTCGATTTTTTCGCTGCGGAGCGTTTCGATGAGCCAGTCCACGAAGGCCGCGTGCTCAGCGAGGCGGTCCCGCTCGATGAGGCGGGCACCGAGATGCCAGTCGGCGGTGTGAAGGAGGCGCATGCGGGTTGGATAGGTAGGGCGCTTGCTCCTGCAAGCGCCGTCGTGCGCTGGCCGGTCCGTTGGCGGAATATGTTTCAGCTTTCGAACACGATAGAACATGCGTAAGGCGGCTGGGGACCAGCCGCACTACCGCAGAATTGGCAGCAGCACGCGTGAGGCATGCGCTTTCTCGTGCAGGATGGTGTGCGTGCCGGGCTTCGTTTCCTTCATCCAGTCGATGGTTTGGGGACCGCCGGTTTGATTGTTTGGCTCATACAACGGTGCGCCGGTGCTGGAAACGGTGATGCGGAGGCGGTGGCCTTGATTGAGGATGATGCTGGTCCAGCCGATGTGCCATTTGAGCTTCGCTGGCTCGCCAGGGGTGAGAAGTTTCTGGCGATCGAAGCCTTCGCGATAACGCGCACGCAGCGGGTAATCCATGAGCACCATGCTGCGGCCATCGGGATACACGTCGGAGACACGGAGGATGAAGTCGGTGTCGGTGACGGTGGATTTGACCCACAGCTCGGCCTCGATCTCGCCGGTAATTTCGAGCGGCTTCGCCAGCGGCTCGGCGGTCCAGATGCGCACGTCTTGTTGTTTCTCGAAGGGCTGGCCGTCTTTCGCGCCGAGGAAGCCGCGACCGGGCATTTCCATCGGCTTGAGCGGGTCGCTGTCGTAGCTGGTGCTGCTGCTAGTCGCGGAAGGTGCTTCGGCTTTCAACGCAGCGCCGTCGTGGAGGTAGAAGCTGGTTTTTTCGACCTGCGGCGGCCAATCTTTGGCCTCGCGCCAGACATTGCCGGGCGCGTTCGCTTCGCCGACGGCACCCATGACGTAGTAGCGCACGGCGGGCTCTTTTTCGATGCCGTTGTCGATGCCTTTGAGCCAGTGATCAAACCAGCGCACCATGTGCTCGACCTCGGGCCAGGTGGCGTTGTCGGGATAGACGAGTTCGGCGACTTTGCTGCCCTTGTTGAGCCTGCCATGCAGCCAGGGGCCGAGCAGAAGCTGCTGCGGCGCGTTCGCTTTGCGGCCGATGAAGCTCTGCACGCTGCCCTGCACCATGAAGTCATACCAACTGCCGATGGTGAAGCACGGAACGTTCATCTTGTCGAAATGCAGCGTGCAGTCCTCGGCACGCCAGTAGTCGTCATAATCAGGGTGCTGGTCCCACTCACGCAGAAGGTCGGCATTGTCGGAAGGAACGCGGCAGTTCGCTCCGAAGTCGGCGAAACGGCCCGGACGCGTGACGCCGCCGATGCGGTAGCCTTCGTGAAACAGGCTCAGGCCGGTATCGACCATGTACTGGCACTTCAACGACGGCGGTTGTGTGACAGCGAGAAAGTTCTGCGCGAAACCGCCCTGCGAACTGCCGAAGGTGCCGACCTTGCCCGTGCTCCATGATTGCTTCGCCAGCCATTCGCAGGTGTCGTAGCCGTCTTTCTGCTCGCCCCAGGCCAGAGCGCGATAGCCGACGTATTTTCCCTCACTGAGTTGCGAGCCACGGAAGTTGACCATCGCCACGGCATAGCCACGACGGGCGAGATCGGCGGAGTTTTTGCATGTTCCGGCGCTGGTGAGGCCCGCGTAGCGCTGCTCGAAGACGACGGGCCATTTACCATCGCCTTCAGGAAGGTAGAGATAGGCGGAGAGCCGCACGCCATCGCGCATCGGGATCATCACATGCTCTTCGCGCACGCCGGGGAGATCGAGTTTCGGTAATTCTTGGGAGAATGAGATCGAAACAAGGGCAAGGAGACAAATCAGGCTGGGTTTCATCCAGCGAATACGCATTCACGGGTGCGCATCCATCGCGAGCGCCGCAATCAGCGTTGCAGCAAGCTGCGCACTTGATCCTCAGTGTAGGCTCCGTCGGTGGTCGAGGTGGCTTCGAGATTTTCGATGATGTTTGGCTGTCTTGGCCTGCTCTGGGAGCGGGTGAGCGCGGAGTTGGTTCGGAATGAATCGCCAGCGCCCCGGAACGTGGACGTGCCCTCACGCGCCTGCTGGCTGCCGAAGCGTGACTGGTCCGCCTTAAACGAACTCCCGGCCATGGAGGACTGGCGATCACCGAGGGAGTAGGTCATGTCGCCTGCTTTGGAGCGCGATTTGCCGAACGCGCTCTGGTTCGTCTTGAACTGCTTCTGCCCGGCATACGAATTGGCACCGTTGAAGCTATTCGAATGGTGCATCTGATTCTGAAAGAACTTTCCAGCGCCCCCTTTCGACATCTTGGGATCCGTGAGATGCTTTTCGTACTGACTGCGGTGGGAGTCGTCTGCTTTGCGGATGGCGCGCTGCTCCAGGCTCATTTCGGAAACCTTCTTGGATTTTTTCTCCGGCCCGGAGCAATGGCACAACATGAGGCCAGCGGCGGCGCAGATCAGCACTGAAAACGTGGAGTTCATGGTTGGAGCGTGGTGGTCGGCAAGGTCTCGCGGGTGAGAAAGAGCACTTCTTTCCGCACCGCGCCGGGCAGGCGGAATTTGGTCAGTTCCTGCTCGATGTCGGCCAGTCTGCCCCAGCTTTGATGGAGTTCAAAGACGAGTTTTGCCGACTCGGCGGGCATGGCCCAGCTCATGCGCAAGAGGAAGGCCTCGGCGGCCTCAAACTCACGCTGACGGATGAGAAACCGCGCGTAGGCCGCATACAACTCGGGTTGCAGCGAGGTGGTGCTCTCCAGACGCTTCAGCGCAGCATCCAACAACTCACGCGCAAGCCCGGCATGCCCCGTTTCTTCCAAAGCGCGTGCCCACTCAATGGTCTGAGCACCGCCTGGAAAGGAGAGGCGCAGCGTTTCGGTGAATAGCTCGCTCACCGCAGCCTCGTCGTTCAAGGCGTGAGCCACACGCACGGAGAGCGGCAGCTTGCGGCCCTGCTCACGCAGTGTGGGAATGCCTGCGACGATCTCACAGGCATCCCAGGCCCAGTCTGCACGACCACCGGCCAGCATGGCCTCCGCGCTGAACTCGATGCACTGGCGGTCTTTCTCCTCCGCCTTCTGCCAGGCGGCGATGAAATCACGATGCGCGTCCGCAGGCAGATGTTTCATGACGGCGCTGAGCGCCAGCGCCGCCAGCGGGCGGTCCGTGCCTGCGCGTGCCTCGGTTCGCAGGATGTTCGTCCACCTTGCGGCTTGTTTACCCGTCGCCTGTGCTTGCAGCCAAGTTTGCAAATTCTTGAGAGTGTCACGATCCCGCGTCGTGACGCGGAACAGCGCAGAAATCTGCGCACGGCCACTCTCTGGCGTCCAGGCAGGATCGTTGGCCAGCACCTTGAGCTGCTCCAGGCGGAGCGTGAAGCGCTCATGGTCCCCTTTGAGCGTGCGCTCGGCCTGCGTGAGCAGGCTCAGCGCCTCGGCAGCGCGGTCTTTCGCACGCAGCCCACCCGCTAGCGCGACCACGCATTGCAGAGATTTGCGCTCAACGCACAGCGCCATCAGCTCACGCGTTTCATTCATATCCGCTGTGGTGGTGGCAATCTGGCAGCGCAGCTTCAGCACCTCCTGCGCTACTGGATCGAGTGGCTCCGCCAGCGGCACCTCACGCAGGATCTTCAACGCGGCCTGCGACTGGCCGAGGCGCTGCAAAATCTGGCCGCGATGCAGGCCCGCCTCGATGTCGAGATCAGTGCCCGCTTGATCGTTGGCGACGTAGGCGGCGTGCAGTCGGTCCCAGGCGGAGAGCGCGGCCTTGTCGTCCTTCATTCGCTCGTGCAGCAGACCCAACTCACGCAGATAGGAGACCTCATGCGGGCGGCGGCGTTCCAGCACTTGGGAGAATTTTTCGCGGAAACCGCGTCGGCGCAGCTCATCGAGATTGAAGTCCCAGGCCAGGAACATCGCGTGTTTCTCACGCAGCGTGTCATCTCCGAGCGCGGGCGGTTTGAGCGGTGCCTCGGCCAGGAGCAGTTG
>CAXNGR010000376.1:0-5009 GCA_964201265.1 Verrucomicrobiaceae bacterium | reverse complement strand
GGCTGCCGCGACCGCGATTTCGACACCGTCCTTGTCCGGCGCGGAGAGAAGTGGGAACGCAATCTGCCCCCAGATGCCAATCGGCCCCGGCGCACCTGCCTTCGGCACCGATTTGACGCCTTCGAGGATTTTGGCGCGTTCCGCGTTCACAAGCGCAGGTGGCATCTGCGCTTGGGCTAGAGCACAAAAAAGGAGGGACAGGAGGATGGTTGTCTTCATGGTTGGATTGGAAATTTTGGACTCAGCGATAAATCACGACTAGAAACACCAGCGCATCAGCCTTGCCGGTGTTGACGATGGCATGCGGCACATCGGCGCGGTAGGTGCCGGAGTCGCCTTTGGTGAGTTCGTCGGTGTCCTGGTCGGATTCGATGCGCACGCTCCCTTCCTCGACGGTTAAAAACTCACGCGTGCCTTCAAAATGCGGTTGCGAGCGCAACGCACCGCCGGGGCGAAGACGTACCTCGTAAAACTCGACATCCTTCTCCAGATTCAGCGGCGAGAGCGTGCGGATCTCGTGCTGCTTGTCGCTGCGGAAGACCTGGGCGCGGTCGCTGGCGCGAATCACCTGAATTTTCGACGCACTGGCCTCCGCGCTCTCAATCAACTCCTGCAATGTGAGCCCAAAGGCTCGGGCGATGCGAAACGTGACCGTCAGGGTCGGATTCGCCTTCTCGCGTTCGATTTCGCTGAGCATCGACCGGCTCACGCCGCTGGCACTGGCGAGTTCTTCGAGTGACCAACCACGGTCCCCCCGCAGCTTCTTTACCCGCTTGCCGAGGTTCTCATTGATAGCCTCAGGGCTGGCTTCGACGGGGGTGGTCTTGGGTTTGGCGGGCATGAGTGCCGGTATAACGGATGCCCTTCTTGTAAATTAGAATTTTAGTCACATGCTCAAATCATGATGTGTTCATATGATGGTTGACCTGCCCAGTGACGAGGCTAGTTTCGGCCATGCCTTCACGCCCCAATTGCCGCACTGAACTCGAAGCCGCCATGCGCCAGCGTATCCTCGTCATCGACGGGGCCATGGGGACGACGATTCGCGGTTACAAGGACAAAGGCGTGCTCGACGAGGCCTCGGCGCGGGGTGAGCGCTTCCGCAACAACGAGAAGGACATCCTGAACAACGGGGACATCCTTTCGATCACGCGCCCGGACATCATTGAGGACATACATCGCCGATTCCTGGAAGCCGGGGCGGACATCATCGAGACGAACACGTTTTCGGCCACGAGCATCGCGCAGAGCGAGTTCTTCGTGGAAGACCCGCGTGAAAAGGGCGGACGCAAAGATCCCGAGTTCTTCCAGAAGATCATCGACGACAAATTCCTCAACGACCTCGCTTGGGAAATCAATTTCAACTCGGCGCAGCAGTGCCGGAAGTGGGCAGATCAGATCGCTGACAAGACGGGCCGCAAACGTTATGTGGCCGGTGCTGTGGGACCGCTGACGGTGTCGCTATCGCAGTTCCCGGATCTCAGTGATTTGAGCTTCCGCTATGTGACGTTTGATCAGGTGAAGACAGCCTACGCGCATCAAATCCGTGCGCTGATCGCCGGTGGCGTCGATACGCTGATGGTGGAGACGATTTTCGACTCCCTCAACGCCAAGGCTGCGCTAGTGGCGATCCGCGAGGTGTTTGAAGCGGATGGCGTCGAGCTTCCGATCCAGATTTCTGCCGCGGTCGGCCCGGGTGGCGAAACGATGATTTCGGGACAGATCACCGAGGCTTATCTCAATGCGATGCGGCATGTGAAGCCGCTGTCGATCGGTCTGAACTGCTCGCTCGGGCCGGACAAGATGCGCCCGTTCCTCGAAGAACTGGCGACGAAGGCGGATTGTTTTGTGTCGGCGTATCCGAATGCCGGCATGCCGAATCCGCTCGCGCCAACGGGCTTCGATTTGCTGCCGCCAGACATGGCCGGTTACGCCACCGACTTTGCCAAATCTGGCTTCGTGAACATCATGGGCGGTTGCTGCGGCAATACGCCGGAGCACATCGCGGCCATAGCGAAAGCCGTGGAAGGTCTGGAGCCGCGTCATGTGCCGACGCCGGAGCCGATCATGCGTTTGAGCGGCTCGCAGCCCTACAATCACACGAAGGAGGCAAACTACCTCATGATCGGCGAGCGCACGAACGTCGCTGGCTCGCCGAAGTTCGCGAAGCTGATCAAGGAAGGCAAATTCGAGGAAGCCGTGGCTATTGCGCGGCAGCAGGTCGAGAACGGCGCGAACGTGATCGACATCTGCATGGACGAAGGTCTCATCGACGGCGTACCGACGATGACGAAGTTCCTCAACCTGCTGCAAACCGAGCCGGAAGTCGCCAAAGTGCCGTTCATGGTCGATTCCTCGAAGTGGGAGATCATCGAGGCGGGTTTGAAGATGCTGCAAGGCAAGGGCATCGCGAACTCCATCTCTCTAAAGGAAGGTGAAGAGGCTTTCAAGGAACGTGCGCGTGCCATCAAGCGCTACGGCGCTGCGACGGTCGTGATGGCTTTCGATGAGAACGGTCAGGCGGCGACTTACGACGAGAAAATCCGTATCTGCGAGCGCGCCTATCGCATCCTTGTCGATGAAGTCGGCTTCCCGCCCGAGGACATCATCTTTGACCCGAACATCCTCACCGTCGCCACCGGGATGGAGGAGCACAACAACTACGCGCTCGACTTCATCAACGCCACGCGCTGGATCAAGCATCACCTGCCCGGCGCGAAAGTCAGCGGCGGTGTCTCGAACATCAGCTTCAGCTTCCGCGGCAACAACCTCGTGCGCGAGGCCATGCACAGCGCCTTCCTTTATCATGCGATCCAGGCGGGCATGGACATGGGCATCGTGAATGCCGGCATGCTCGAAGTGTATGAGGAGATCCCGAAGGAACTGCTTCACAAGGTCGAAGATGTGCTGCTCAATCGCCGTCCCGATGCCACGGAAATCCTCGTCGATTACGCCGAGCAGTTCAAAGGCCAGGGCGGCGGCAAGAAGATCGAAGCCGACCTCCAGTGGCGCGATGCGCCCGTTGAGAAGCGCCTCGAACACGCACTGCTCAAAGGCATCACCGATTTCATCAACGTCGATACGCAAGATGCGCTCGACAAACTCGGCAAGCCACTGCTCGTTATCGAAGGCCCTCTTATGGATGGCATGAGCGTCGTCGGCGACCTCTTCGGCGCTGGCAAAATGTTCCTCCCACAGGTCGTGAAAAGCGCCCGTGTCATGAAGCAGAGCGTCGCCTATTTGCAGCCCTTCATGGAAGAAGAGAAGCTCGCCAATCCTGCGCAACGCAGCGCGGGCAAGATCATCATGGCCACCGTGAAAGGTGACGTGCATGACATCGGCAAGAACATCGTGGGCGTCGTGCTGGCATGCAATGGCTTCGAAGTCACCGACCTCGGCGTCATGGTGCCGTGCGACAAGATTCTCGCCGCCGCCATCGAGAAAGGCGCGGATGTCATCGGCCTCAGTGGTCTGATCACGCCTTCGCTCGATGAAATGGTCCACGTCGCCTCCGAGATGGAACGGCGCGGCATGAAGATCCCGCTTTTGATCGGTGGAGCCACCACCAGTGCAGCGCACACGGCCATCAAGATAGCGCCACATTACTCCGGGCCGATTGTGCATGTCTTGGATGCCTCCCGGAGCGTGCCGGTGACGACGTCGCTGATCAGCGATGAGAATCGCGACGCCTACATCGCTGAGAACGAAGCGCGTCATGTGCGACTCCGTGCAGAATACGGCAAGAAGAAGGAGCGTCAGCTTCTGAGTCTCGCCGAGTCACGCGAAAAAGCCTTCAAGTGCGGCTGGAGCAGCCAAGAGATCGCGAAGCCGAGCTTCCTTGGCACCAAGACCTATGAAGGCACCGACATGGTCGCCACACTACGCGAATACATCGATTGGTCGCCCTTCTTTCACTCCTGGGAACTGCGTGGCCGCTGGATCACAGCGGAAGGCCGTTTCTCTTCCTCTCACGAAGACGCTGAGATGAAAGTGAAGGCGGAAGAAGAAGCAGTGAAGCTCTTCAAGAGCGCCAACGACTTGCTCGACCGCATCATCGCGGAAAAGCGCTTCACCCCTCGCGGCATCTTCGGCTTCTTCCCGGCCAACAGCATCGGCGACGACATCGAAGTCTATGCCGATGACACACGCAGCAGCGTGAAGACCGTCTTCCACACCCTGCGCCAGCAGGTCATCAAGAAGGACACGCCGAACTACGCCCTCAGCGACTACATCGCGCCGAAAGACAGCGGACGCGCCGACTACATCGGCGGATTTGCCGTCGGCATTCATGGTGCTGATGACTTCGCGCATGAGTTCGAGAAAGCGCACGATCCTTTCAGCGCCATCATCGTCAAAGCCCTCGCCGACCGTCTCGCCGAAGCCTTCGCCGAATACCTGCACAAGGAAGCCCGTGTCGCATGGGGTTATGAAAAGCCCGAGGACTTCACCAACGAAGACCTCGTCAAAGAGCGCTACCGCGGCATCCGCCCTGCGCCGGGTTATCCGTCACAACCCGACCACACGGAGAAGCCCATCCTATTTGATTTACTCGATGCACCTGCCAAAACCGGCGTCGAACTCACGGAAAGCATGGCCATGCATCCCGGCAGCGCCGTCAGCGGTCTCTACTTCAGTCATCCTGACGTGCATTACTTCGGCATCAGCGTCCTGGCCAAAGACCAGGTCGAAGATTACGCGAAGCGCAAAGGCCAGACGATCGAAGAAGCGGAGAAATGGCTTGGGCCTTGGCTCAGCTACTGATCAGGCTTTGCCTCAGTTTCCGAACAGAGCCCGGCGCTTCGGCTGCGGTGCTGGCGTCGCCTGAGCCGGGTTGCCGCCAATTTTTTGAGCCTCGCGCATTTCCGCCGCCGTGGGCGGTCGGCGTTCATCCTTGTTACCTCCGCCAAAGATGCGTGGCGACCATTGCGTGTTGCCGATGGTGCCTGAGCCTTTGTAGCCAAGCAGTTTCGTGACAGGAAAAAACACCAAGCCAGTGAGTCCACGCACAC